>NZ_DATMYY010000302.1:0-5772 GCF_035560735.1 Methanospirillum sp. | reverse complement strand
CTATTACGATATGTAGTGAGATATTGTTAGCTGTTGAAAGGAGAAGATATGATGGGCAGGGCTGATCGTCTTCATACGATTCGATCACCTCTCCAAACAATATCGCTTCTTCTAACTGTGAAGTTGAGATTCCACGTTCAGCCATTCTATTTCGTGCATGGCTGGTGATCAGATATGAATCTGACTTGATGTAGTCAATAATATCCTGATACTGCAAAATTTCTCCTTACAATTACATATAGACGGGCAATGTGATAAATATCTGGCCATTCTATCGTTCCTGTAAGCCCTAACGATAATTATACCGTCACCTTCCTGAACATATATCCCGCTATCATCATCACCACTGCTGCAAAAAATGCCAGTACGGTTATTGGTATTATGGGAATGACTCCGGTCCCAAGATCCCTGATGGCATCGATTGCATAACTGAGCGGGTTAACCCTGGCTATCATCCGCAGCCAGGTTGGCATAACATTGTATGGCATCAGAGCGCTTGAAGTGAAGAATAATGGCATCGTGACCATCGCAGTGAACACTGCGAATGAGTCATGGTCATTCAGATATAGAGCAATTGTTGTGGAAAATGCTGCAATAAAAACGCCGAACAGGAAGAGAATAAGATACGTCATGGCATACTGCATCGGACTCAGGATAGAAGCTCCGATCAGGACCGCAAGGATGAGGATGATGGTTGTCTGAAGAATCCCCCTGATGGTAATGAAGAGAATCTTACTGACAAGAATACTCTCACGCGGAACAGGCATTGCCAGGAATTTATTCAAAAAACCAAGAATCTTATCAAACATGAGAAGGGAGCCACTTGATATGCCGGCAGTGAGGATGGTCATTACCACAATACCTGGAGTGATAAAATCAAGATAATTTCCCGTGAAGTTCACCGGGAGGGTGAGGCCTACAAAGAGAAGCCAGGCAGCAGGAAGAACAAGTGTTGAGACTACACCAACTCTGTATCTGATCCATCTGATAAAGTCCCGTTCCATGTAGGTAACGACTCCCCTCATGATCGCCTCCTGAGCATCAATCTGTACTTCCATTCTTCGAAGCCGTTTGATTCCTCCTGTTTTCCGACAGATTGCAAAAATACATCATCCAGAGAAGGTTCATGAATTGACATCTCCCGGACTTTGTTTCCAGCCCGGCTCAGTGCATCAGCGAGCACTGAAATGGCCTGCCGACCATTTTCTGCAGTGAACGATAACTCATCTCCAGACTGGCCAATAAAGAAAGGATCTTCAAGATCGATCTGGTGATACGGTCCCTCAATGATGACGGTGATAACGTCCTTCATCAAGTGTGATTTTAGTTCTGCAGGTCTCCCCATCGCCTGAATTTTACCATGACTGATGATCCCGACCCTGTTACAGAACCTGTCAGCCTCGTCCATGTAATGTGTTGTGACAAAGATGGTCATCCCTTTCTTGTTCATCTCATGCAGATGTTCCCAGATGATTTTACGGGCAGCAACATCAAGGCCGAGCGTTGGTTCATCAAGAAATATCACTTCAGGCTCATGAACGAGGGCCTCAGCAAGTTCTAGCCTGCGACGCATTCCTCCAGAATATGTCTTTGCCAGGTCATCGGCCCGATCAGATAGTTCCATCACACCAAGAAGTTCGTCAACGCGGTCTTTGGGATTAGATATCCCATATAACTTCGCGAAGATGAGCATGTTCTCCCGTCCAGTCAGATTTGTATCAATAGCCATATCCTGTGGAACATAACTGAGACATCCTCTCACCTTATCAGGTTCTTTCAAGGTATCGTACCCACAGATGGATGCACTTCCTTTTGTCTGGGTGAGAAGGGTAGTGAGCATCAGAACTGTGGTTGTCTTCCCTGATCCATTCGGCCCTAACAGAGCAAAGATCTCGTTGTCAGCAGAAAATGTCAGATTATCAACGGCACAGAGTGTTCCAAACTCTTTTGTAAGATCGCATGTCTCAATTGCAGTCATGGTTTGCATCACTCCTGGTATTCACTGTTTAAGACGACCATTGCAGATCTGCCTCATTCTTCCCCTACTCGCTCGAAAAACTCTTCAGACTCCAGATATATCTCCTGGAGTTTACGGATAGTCTCCTCGTCTGTCTCCCAGAATCTCCGCTCATGAGCTTCAAGAAGCCTTCCCGAAATGCTCTGCAGGGCGTATGGATTATTCTCTTCTATCCATTGACGATTCTCTTCGTCAAAGAGAAAATGCTCGGCAGCAGCCTGGTATTCCCAGTCATCCACAGCATCAGAGGTGACATCCCAGCCGAATGTGTATTCAATAGTGTTGGTTACCTCCTGAACTCCTCTGAATCCATGCTGTTTGAGCCCTTCGATCCATCTGGGATTGAGCACACGACTCCTGAAGATAAATCTGATCTCTTCATCCAGGAGACGGGTTTTAACATTCTTCGGATCACACGCTTCTCCGATGACTGATACCGGATCCTTATTGCCATATTCCTTCACACAGGCGTTCATTCCGCCAAGGAAGATGTAATCATCATCTACATCAAGGATGTCCCATTCCTGGGAGACCCGGTTCTTTACCGTGGCGTCTAGCCTTGAAAACTGTTGTTTGAAGAGTTCGGTGCACTTCTCTCCTTTGAATCTTCTGCCGTATGCATGAGCTCCCCAGGTGGTGTACACATCTGCCAGATCTTTTCTATCCTTCCATGCAGAGGCATGTACTACTTCTCCAACTGCACATCCATGGTTTCCGGGAGGATCGCCAAATATTCTGATAAGAGCCTTATCCCGTGCCTCCTCTTCTGAAAAACCCTCTCTGATCTTTTGCACGAGATCCTGTTTCAGGTGTGCTGAGAGGTAATTGAGATCATCAGATTCATCAAGAGATGCGATGATCTCAACACCTTCATCAATCATGTACACGAGATTTGGAAATGAATCCCGAAACAGCCCACTAATCCGCAGAGTAACATCGATACGTGGCCGGCCAAGTTCTTTGGATGGTATCACCTCTAGGCCGGTAACTGCTCCTCCCCTGTCAGACCAGACCGGTTTTAGTCCCATCAGCCAGAGAATGTATGCGATATCATCACCACCGGTACGCATGGTATCAGTAGCCCAGACAACGATTCCAACCCGTTGTGGATATTCTCCTTTTTCTTCGATGTACCTCTCTACCATCTGGTCAGCCATAGCTTTTCCGGTCTGCCAGGCAGCAGGAGTTGGGATTGAAGCGGGATCGATGGAGTAACAGTTTTTTCCAGTTGGGAGAAGGTGGACATTGCCACGGGTTGGATCGCCACATGGACCGGGAGGAACATATCCTGCATCCAATCCACGGACGAGGTTTGTCATCTCATCGGTTGTCTGCCTGACCCGGTGAACGATATTAGTACAGATCCCGGTAATCGATGCTTCAAGAGTCGGGTTAATAGATCCTGCTTCCTCTGTGATCCTGGAAAGAACCTCTGACAGTTCATATTGACATGAATCCATCAGGATGATCAGCTCCTGGCTGCGGGTATCGACGAGATCGAGGAGCTCGCCATTCATGCGGTTATATTGCTCATTGTATCCTGATGGACTATCGAGGAGATCCTGAAGTATGAGAGAGAGTGATTGTGCAACACCGTCACGTAGAGATGGCAGTTTTCCGTTTTCAAGCCGTGTCAGAGCGTACACCATCTCTCTAAACCGATCATCAAGAGGTGGCTGTCCGAAAATATGCAGTCCATCTTTTATGATGACATCCCTGACCTCACAGAGATAATCATAAATTCGCTCCGCAGATGCAGCAATCTCCTGAACTGATGCATCTTCAGAGAGTCCAAGATCATTAGTAAGGTTCTGTTCCCTCACTATCCTGGCTATCTCCCTGATGAGATCATCTGCTTTATGAGATTCTCCGCCTCTCACTGCACGGAGATATTCCTGCAAGATACTGTCAAGATCTGTGAGATCTCCATATCCTTCTGCCCGCATCATGGCAGGTACCAGATGATCGAGAAGAACTGCCCATGTTCTTCGTTTTGCCTGAATCCCTTCTCCTGGATCATTCATGATATAGGGATAGAGATGCGGCATATCCTCGAGCACCAGATCAGGATAACACTCCTCAGATAGAGCATTTCCTTTGCCTGGCAGCCACTCAAGAGTCCCGTGAGTTCCCATGTGAATGACAGCATGTGCACCAAAGTCATCACATATCCAGCGATAATACGCAAGATACTGGTGAGGCATCACCATGTCATTTGAATGAATCAGTGACTCAACCTTCTCAAATAATCCACGAGGGGGCTGAATTCCGATGAAAACATTTCCAGTCCGAAGACCGGGGATGCAGAACTCCTCACCTGCTGTCATGACCTCTCCAGGTATAGAGCCCCAGTCAGCGGTTATTTTATCCTGGTTCTTCTCTGGAATTTTTGAAAACCACTCGCTATAGCGGTCTTTTGATACCAGAGCAGCAGCACGTTCTCTCATCTGTTCGTCAGAAAGATATCGAGTATCATTTGTAAGACCTGCTATCATGGCATTGATCAGATCATTTCCACTTTCAGGTATCTCTCCGACTGAGTATCCCTCTTCCTTGAGCCTGTGCAGGAGCTCGATGACGCTCTTTGGTGTGTCCAGTCCTCCGGCATCCCCAAGGGCATCCATCTCACCGGTGTACTGGTACAGAAGAATGGCTACTTTTCGCTCAGAAATGGGTGTCTTTCTAAGGTCTGCCCATCTTCTTGCCATTGATGCAATCCTCTCCGGACGACCCGGTATGGGTATGGACATATTTTTTCTGCCATCAAACTCTCCGGTAGTTCCAAGTGGGATTGCAATTATCTGTCCATCAAATTCAGGCCAGATCACTCCTGATGAGATCTCGACCGGAGAAAGGCCGGCCTCATCGTTCTGCCAGATCTCATAGGATCGATACATGGTGATGGTCTGCAGAAGGGGGACATTCAGGTCGTTGAAAAAGTTGTACACAGGATCGGTCTTTGAGCCATCATTTGGGTCAGATAGGGAGATCTGAGAGAATGACATGTTGATGATCAGCAGCTCAATAACCGGCCTGTCGTCTTTGATCAGATACTGATCAACAAATTTCCGTATCCCCATTGCACCGGTGATTGGGTTCGGACTTGTTATCAGGAAGAATGGGAGAACATTCATCCCTTCGGCTTCGATAGCACGGATGAGAGCATCAACTGCATGGAGATTCTTTCTGACATAGAAGAACTGATGAATCAAAATCCCGATTGTATGTTTTTTTGGATCAAGCCTGTTTGCATGGGTCAGAAAATCATGGATGCCTGGAAGTGAGGGATGATAAAATCCCTCTGTTGGTGGGTATCTGATTGAAGGAAGTTCGATACCAGGTAATCCTAGACATTTGCAGATGCAGAGAAGCAGACTTATGGTGTTTTCAAGGCTGCCCAGTTCGATTGCAGCATGAATATAGTCATACTCCTCGTCAGAGTACGGGAAGAGACCTCTGAAGTCTTTCATCTCCTCAGGCACAGAACTACAGACAAATGCCGGGATCTTCAGTTCTTTTGCGGCAGTTACCAACCGATCAAACTTTTTGAAGTATGTGGAGCTGCCATGATTTGCAATGATGAGAAACTGGCAGTCCTTCATCTTTCCAATGATCTGAGCAAATGCTTTTTCTTCAGAATCAAGGGCTTCTGATGTGGTCTGGATGACCTGAAGGAGGATTTTTTCTGATGCGCAGGAAGAACATGCCTCCTGTATCCATGGATTTTCTCCGGTTCCTGCACTGATGTAAAGTAT
>NZ_DATMYY010000301.1:0-4734 GCF_035560735.1 Methanospirillum sp. | reverse complement strand
GTTCATGTACTGTAACGCGTCAGAGTAGGGTGGGTATCAGCATGAAAAGATCAATCCATCCCTATAACTGACCATCTGCAGAGCGTCTATACCAAACCGAGGAACATAATGAGCTCGATTACGATCAACCTGATATCAGGTCGCACCATCCAGCAGGGAGTTTCGATGGAGGGAGGCAAGGAGAAGAATAACTATCGCCTTGCCTGCGGAATCATCGAGATGGACGAAGCCGATTTTAAAAAACTCGGCATCATGAAGAACACTAATGTAAAAGTGACAAGCGAATTTGGGAGTGTTGTAGTCAAAGCAATATCAGCAACACAGGGCCCACACCCTGGTATCGCATTCATTCCGATGGGTCCCTGGGCAAACAAAGTTACCAGCACTGAGACCTACTCAACCGGAATGCCAACATTCAAAGGAGTCCAGGCATCTGTTGAACCAGAACCCGAAGAAAAGGTTCTCTCTTCAGTTGACCTTGTTCGCGAATACTGTTTTGGTGATAACTGATGTCTAAAACGATCACTGATGTAACCTGCCCGTTCTGTGGTACGCTCTGTGATGACCTTATTGTCACTACAGATGACGACGGAAAGAAGATTCTGGCCGTAGATAACGCCTGTGCAATAGGAGCCGAGAAGTTCATTCATTCATCAGATCTTACCCACCGGGTTACCAGGCCACGCAAGATGCAGGAAGATGGGTCCTTCAAAGAGATCACGTATGAAGAAGCGATTGAACACACCGCAAACATTCTTGCAAAGGCAAAAAAACCACTTATGTATGGCTGGTCTTCAACCTCATGTGAGGCACAGAGTGTCGGAGGTGAAATCGCCGAAAAGTGTGGGGCAATTATTGATAATACTGCAGCAGTTTGCCACGGAACCACTTTGATTGCAGTCCAGAATGTGGGTATCCCGAGCTGCACACTTGGAGAAGTAAAAAACCGTGCAGATCGGATTATTTTCTGGGGATGTAACCCTGCACACGCTCACCCACGCCACATGTCCCGGTACTCCATCTTCCCACGTGGATATTTCACAGGAAAGGGAGCAAAACAGAGAAAGATCATAGTCGTTGATCCCAGGCCAACCGACACCTCAAGCCTCGCCGATATCCATCTTCAGGTTGAGCAGGGATATGACTATGAACTCCTCCAGGCTCTTCGGGCAGCACTCCGTGGAGAACCTCTCGTTGGGGATGTTATTGCCGGCGTTCCAAAAGAGACCGTATATGAGGCAGTAGAAGTCCTTAAATCTGGTAGGTTTGGAGTTATCTTCTTTGGAATGGGTGTTACCCAGTCGCTTGGAAAAGATCACAACATTGATGCAGCTATCTGTCTGACCAAGGATCTCAACGATTACACGAAATTTTCCATCATCGCCATGCGGGGCCACTATAATGTTACTGGCTCTGGACAGGTGCTCGGGTGGCAGTTTGGGTTCCCATTTTCCGTAGATCTCTCACGTGGGTTTGCCAGGTACAACCCGGGAGAAACTGGTTCAATTGAGTTACTCAAACGTCATGAAGTTGATACTGTTTTAGTTCTCGGTAGTGACCCAGGATCACACTTCCCGATGCAGTGTGTGAAAGAGATTTCACGGCTACCCTCTGTTGCAATTGACCCGCATATCACCCCAACTACTGAGATCTGTGACGTTCACGTCCCTGTTGCCTTTGTAGCTGTTGAGGTCGGTGGTAACTGCTATAGGATGGACAACGTTCCAATCGAATCACGCAAGGTCGTAGAACCCCCGGAGGGTATGATGACTGACCATCAATTCCTCTCTGCAGTTCTGGAACGGGTCAAAGAACTCAAAGTTAACTAGAGGAAGAAAACATGAGCGAATATATCATTAAAAACGGAATTGTCTACGACCCGAAGACCGGAGTCAAGGGAGAGGTCAAGGATATCTGTATTAAGGACGGAAAGATCACAGATAAGGTCTCATCCAAGGCTAAATCCATCGATGCCAAGGGCAAGACTGTCATGGCCGGTGCAGTTGAGATCCACTCACACGTAGCAGGGCCTAAAGTCAACGAGGGTAGAAACTTCAGACCTGAAGACAAACTCTTCTCATACACTCCCACTGGGAAAAACACCCGGATGGCTGGTGGATTCTCAATTCCTACCACGTTCAAAACCGGGTACGAGTATGCCAAGATGGGATACACCACCGTCATGGAGGCAGCAATGCCACCACTTTATGCCCGTCACGTACATGAGGAGATCAAGGATACTCCGATCATCGACCAGGGGGCATTCCCGGTCTTTGGAAACAACTGGTTTGTCTTTGAGTACCTCAAGAACAACGAGATGGACAATGTCATGGCATACATCTCCTGGCTGCTCAAGACAACCAAGGGATATGCAATCAAGATTGTGAACCCCGGTGGTTCAGAAGCCTGGGGATGGGGTGAGAACTGCACAACCATTCATGACCCTGTCCCATACTTCGACATAACTCCTGCCGAGATCATGAAGGGACTCCTCACCGCAAACGAAAAGATGGGGCTTCCTCACTCAATCCACGTTCACACCAACAACCTCGGCAATCCGGGCAACTACAAAGATACTCTTGACACGTTTAAATTAGCAGAAGGGGTCAAGCCAAACAACAAGTTTGGTCGTGATCAGGTCTTCCATCACACCCATGTCCAGTTCCACTCCTATGGTGGAGACAGCTGGGCAAACTTCGAGTCCAAAGCCAAGGAGATCATGGACTATGTCAATGCAAACAAGAACATGACCATTGACCTCGGCTGTGTGACCCTCGATGAGACCACCACTATGACCGCAGACGGTCCGTTCGAACACCACCTTACCACCCTCAATCACCTGAAGTGGGCCAATGTGGATGTTGAACTTGAGACCAGCTCTGGTATTGTGCCGTATATCTACGATCCAAGAGTAAAGGTCTGCGCAATCCAGTGGGCAATTGGTCTTGAACTCGGTCTTTACACAAAAGACCCGATGAGATCATTCATCACCACTGACCACCCGAACGCAGGACCGTTCATCAGGTACCCACGGATCTTCAAGTGGCTCATGTCTGACAAGTCCAGGCAGGAGATGCTCAAGAGTTTCAAGTATTCTGACAAGGTTATCGCAGCAACGAACCTTGCATCCATGGACCGTGAGATCACTTTCTATGAACTTGCACAGATGACTCGTGCAGGTCCGGCAAAGGCACTCGGTCTTACTGATATGTGTGGTGGGCTTGCTCCGGGTATGGATGCAGATGTCGTTGTCTATAACATTGACGAGAATAAGATCAAGGATCCGGAAGAGATTGAGAAGGGATTCGGCACTGCATCCCAGGTCTTCAAGGCTGGAACTCTCGTGGTTGATAACGGTGAAATTATCAGTAACGGCAATAAGCGTACCCTCTGGGTGGATGCAAAAGTTCCAACCAACTCGCAGGTTGAACGTGATGTGCAGATGAAGTTCTTGAAGTATTACAGTGTCAACCTGAACAACTACGAGGTTTCTGACCACTATGTGGCGAACCCGTACGTGATCGAGGTTGAGAACTAAAGGGGGAAGGGAAATGGATACTGTAAAACTTACCGCAAAAGAAGTTCCTGAACTCTACCTTGAGGCTGAACACATCTCCCCTGATGTGTTTGCAGGAAAGAGTAACCAGGAGATTGGCGATCTTTCAGTCCACATGGGTAACCAGACCTACAAGCTCGCTGATTACTTTACTGTAGAAGGAAAAGCTGGGTCTACCGCTGCAGAGACTAAAATAATTATTGCAGGTGATGTCAGCAAGGTCAAGTACATTGGCATGAAGATGACCGCTGGTGAAGTAGAGGTCCTTGGTAGTGCAGACATGTATGTCGGTGCCTGGATGGCAGGTGGGAAACTTCTTGTCAAGGGCAGTGTTGACTCCTTTGCCGGCCTTGCCATGACTGGTGGAGAATTGATCATCGAGGGGAACGCAAAGAACTATATTGGAGCTGCATCCCGAGGTGACTGGCGAGGTATGCAGGGCGGAAAGATCGTTGTCAAGGGTAATGTCGGTTCAGATGTTGGTTCAAACATCAACGGCGGAACCATTGATATCGGTGGAAATGCGGATGTTCACCTTGCAACCCATGCTGATGGAGGAACTATCGTTGTCCGTGGTGTCGCCAAAGGTCGTGTAGGCGGGCAGATGGTCAAGGGAGACATCTACTGCCTGGGCGGTGTCGAGCGTATGATGCCTTCTTACAAGTTTGATCACACTGAAGAGATCGAACTCGACGGGAAGATGATAAATTTCCAGGTCTACTTTGGTGACCTGGGAGAACGCCACGGCAAAAAGAAAGGTGAGATCATCTACGGAAAGATCTACATTGCAACGGGAGTATCTGATACTGCTGGCGCAAAAGTGGCTCCACGTTTAGAGAAAAAGGTTCATCTGAGTGACTTGCAGACAAACCAACTTGCTTCAGCATTGAAAGAGATGAAAGAACCAAGCGTCCAGGAAGTCAGAACCTATATCTTTGATAACTTTGGCGTTGACATGAAACCATCTCAAGTCTCCCGCCTGATGTCATCCCTGAAGCGGTAATTATCCCTTCACGGTCAGCAAACTCTCTTTTTTAACTCAATGTTTGATGGTTTCTACCGCAACAGAAACCTGGTGGTTTATTGGTTCCTATGTACTGATATTTCCTTTTGTTTTACCGTCAGGTACATTTTTGTGAAAATCAGGGGGTGAATCATCACTGCGCTGATCCATGTAT
>NZ_DATMYY010000300.1:0-3375 GCF_035560735.1 Methanospirillum sp. | reverse complement strand
CAACTAGACTGATAGATTTTTGCTGAAAAAGTTCTTTTCATTGGTTTTGTCTGGGGCCCTAAAAGTGGCACCGTTGGGGATTAAAAGGAGATTACAATTGTATTTCTGGAAAAACGAATGAGTATCTTTCAGATAGTACTAGACATTTTTTGTCAGATTTAGGCAATATCCATTAACACTGATCTTTTCGTCAGTGCATTCACCTTCAATGATATTCTTTCCGTCATCGGATAGCGAAAATGAGTCATTTGCTGTTGAAACATATGTCATTGTGAGGGTCTTTCCATCTTCTGAGGTGGATCCCTGTAACAGACCTCTGTATAGTAAGTTGGTAAGAGGATGGTACTCTCCATGTACAGAGGTATTTGTTTGAGTTAAATTTATGAGATTCTTTTTCCCATCCCAGATTCCGGTCCAATCCTGACCTGATATTATAGTGGTGCCATTCCTGGTTCCATTGAACATGTATCTGTATGGTTGGGTACTATTATCTAACTGATCGATGGCTCCAACACCAACAAACATCATCTTGTCTTCTGAAAGATTCAGGGTAAGTGTCCCGGTCTGATTTATTATACACGTAAGGGTCTTGCCATCTTCTGAAAGAGTACCTGCAAGCCGGAAGGGCACTACCATAAAACCTGGTTGAGATACTGTGGCTATCCCGCTAATGATTGAACCGTTCTGTGAAAGAGACAAAGTATAATTGGCGTCTGTCCACGTACCTACCCACGGAGAGTCCTGATGAGACACAGTGGTCGATTCCGCATACACACTACAAATAAATGAAAAGGGTATTGTCAGCACTATGGCACAGGCAAGATAAATCCCGGGACGAATGGTCATATCAGATACTATGGTGGATCTATGGATAAATTATACTAATCATGTCGTCAAAGACGAGGGATTTATTATCGGGAAACATAGGTTAATCAGATGCTCCGGTTCAAAAAAAGGGAATCCGGGAAATAGAAGATCAGATTCTATAAATCTTCACCCGGAATTTTCACAAACAACGAGATGTCTTTACCTTCCTTGGTGATATACCCGTTCGCAAAGATGTTGCCTTGTGCATCAGGATAAACTCCATAAAGTAATCCCGTTCCAAAAGCATCAAAGGTAAATATACCTTGTTCACCAAAGGTTGGATCAGGCTTCCCGTTCAGGTCATACCTGATAAGGACCGGGGTTTGATTATGATTTATCTCGGTTGTTCCGGCGATAATTATCTTCCCGTCAGCCTGAATCGTCTGTCCCCAGGCATAATCATAACCTGTTCCGCGATATATAACAGCACCACCATTTCCAAATGTGGTATCCAAAGTTCCGTCCTGATTATACCTGAGCACTACAATATCGTATGAACCTCCACTATCAGTCTCTGCTCCGGTCACGAGGATCTTGTTATCCGGAAGTATACTCACCCAGTTCCCATAATCAGGTCCTCCACTCTCTCCCTGGTACAGGGCAAGACCATCTATTCCAAATGATGTGTCGATAGATCCGTCTTTCAGCAGACGAACCGTGGCGATAGAACTATTCTTGTCACCCGGAATAACTGCTCCACCGGTGATAATCGCCCTGTCTTCATTATCGAGTGCTAATGCAAATCCATAGCTATCTTTATTTCCTGAACGATTGAGAACAAATATTCCATCTTTTCCATACTGATCATCGAATTTTCCGTCAGGCAAAAACCGGAGTGCAACCATCTCTTTGTGATTGCTGGTGTTCATCTCTCCGGTGATGAGTACCTTTCCATCCTGCTCCACAACAACTCCCCGGGCAGAATCTGTACCGTTTCCTGGTCCACTATATCGGACTATGCCATTCTTGCCAAATAAGGGATCTAATCTTCCATCCGGAGTATACTTGAGAAGCAGCATATCTGGGTCATGTCCGTTATGTTCCCTCCCGGCTACAAGGATATTTCCTTCTGCATCATGAGTAACCCCGAATGCATAATCATCCTTGCCGGCTGCACCTGCATAAATTACCGTTCCATGATTCCCAAATGTATTGTCCTTTTTGCCATCAGAGAGATACCTGATGATCTGGATATCTTTCTGCACCGAATCATTCCTCGTTCCTGCCAGGACTATCGATCCATCAGGCTGCATCTCCATCTCTATACTCCGGTCCTGGTTTGCATTTGGAGAATGCCACAGATATGCACATGACATGTATCTTCCGCTGATTACAACGTACGGAACACCGTCACTTCCGGTTACAAGCCGATAATAACTCTTTTTTGGAAAAATTCCCGAGAGTGTCGGATGTGAGAAGACATAGTGTACCCAGCCGGTCCTATGATCAACCGCTCCTTTGAGCATCTCGTCACGGAACATTTTCCCGGTCACATCTCCTTTTCCTAACATATTTCTCCCAGCAAGATTTGGATTTCCGGCATCTGCCATGTTTGTTCCATTAAGAGAGTACACAAAAACATAAAGCCCGGGAATCACCGGATCTTTGTATGGAGGAATCATTTCATTAATCTGCTTCAGAGTTTCCGGGGCATGTTGTGAGATTGCATCTGATGTGATATTCACGAGGTCAGTTACCATCTTTGGAGTGATCTCTGATTCTCCACATTCCACAGGCTGATATTTGTAAATGATCTGTTCATACTCCGAAGACCCGGTCTCTGACCGGTTGGTTTTCATACCTGCTATCGTATTATTGAGAGCAGTTACAAATCCGGGATCAGTATTTTTATTGAAAGCAAAATACTCGTCAGTAACTCCAATATTCATGAACGATGAGAATCGGTCCGGATCATCTGCATACCGGTTAATCATCGTCTGTCCTGACATCTCACCATAACTCCAGACATCTGCAGTTCCATTCTCAACCATCCTGATTGCTTGCTCAGGAGATGACACCTTAGTGATCTGATCTGGAGTTGTACCGGCATTTTCTGCCATCCCGATTCCACTATCATCCTGGATCGCCACAATCCGGTATGAGTGAATATCCTGGACAAGAGGGCTGTCATTTTGAGCGATACCCCAGAGAACCTTGGTGTCGCTGATGATCGGTCCGGCCCATAAGAACTGGTCTTCCCGCTGAGGAATCCTGGCAGTCGTAAAGAGAAGGGTATTATTTCGTGTCAGAGTTGTATTATATCCCTCTACCCATGGAACAATCCTGAATGTTTCTCTGGGAATTTCCAAATCCATGTGATTGAATGCTGATTCAAGTATATCGACTGATATTCCCTTCAGGTCTCCATTTTCCATATAATTGAACGGCGGATATTCTTCTGTTAGGATGAGAAGATCAGAAGGTAAAGATTGTGCAATTATACCTGGTATGAAAAGGCTGAGCAACAGTATTGTAAGGAATAGCAGTCTTTGCTTCATATTATAACAT
>NZ_DATMYY010000299.1:0-3472 GCF_035560735.1 Methanospirillum sp. | reverse complement strand
AGATATGCCATATTCCATAGGTAGGGAGATCCAGACCTGACACAAATCCTTCTTTGTTTCTCCCGCACTACCGACCTGAAAAAAAAGGACCTGAAAAGATTATTTCAGGATAGAGAGAAGGTCTTCAGCAGCTTCTGCAATATATTTGTGAGAATCGTATACACCCTGGTTGTAGATTTCAGGGGCGAGCCGATCCATGAAAAAATCAAGAAGCATACCGGCGGCAAGCTCCCCGATGACTTCGTCCCGTTCAGTTGCATAATAGTTTTTTATCTCTGATATCATGGTGTTCCGTCTCTCTTTTGAGAGGGTTATAGGCTGTTCATGTTTCATCAGATTCCTCAAAATAGTGTTGTTCCCCTCACTATATCCAATGGTATCACATATCGGGAACCGGGATTATCAGTTCACAAAATCAGAACGCTTCCGCTCCTCGTGTCCGATGAGAAATGTAAAAAAAATGAGTCAAATAGATTGATATTATCTAGTAAATACCCCCCTGGATTCCTTTTTCACCCTACTCACCGGTCCTTTCCGATGCTCACCGGATAACACAGCTCGGACACGGGATACCGGTATTGCATACTGGGCATCACCGATATCCAAGTAAAACCCTCTCCCGCTCTCAGAAGCCTTGCAACACCCGGAGCCGGGCCTGAAATTTCAGACTCCCCAAGTCCCATAAGGGTTGCCAAGACCCTCACTTCAGAGATCACGAATCTCCCGGTGCCATCAATGAAGATCACCAGATCAGTCCCGTCACGGATAATCCTCCCGCAGAGTTCAAACGCACCTGAATGTGATATCTTCTCGACAAATCCACTCATACCGTTTTAACCCCTGATTCTGCTGATCCTGCCTTCAGTTTTTCTGACTCATAACATACTTCACACAATTTTGTCCGTGCCTTTGGATCAGACCATACAGCAGGTTTGATCCCGCAGATGTCACAGGTACCCACACAAACCCCCCGGTGAACCAGGGTTTGAGTATCAACCACGCCGGGAAGCACCGTTTTAGATGCAACTTCCCTTGCAACCGCATGGTTGTAACAGGCAGTACAAAGGCTTCTTCTTTGATGAGCACCCCGTTTTCGTGCTGCCGACCGTCTCTCCCTGTACTGCACCTGCATCTTTCCGCAAACCGAGCATGGTTCCCGTTCAGGAAGTCCGTCAATCACAACAAAATTCCCAGGGGCTATCGATGAATGTGAACACTCATGATCCGAAGATTCTGATGAAAGAGAATCAGCAGGCTGCGAATTTCCAAAAATTTCCGTGTCTTCTTCTGAAACTGGTGGATTCAGAGATTTATTCTCTTCTGGAGAATCAGGTTCGTCAGGGTCATTCCCGTTATGAGGATCATGCCCGGTATCGACTTCGGATGCAAGCTAGACACTTCCTCCTTTCTTCCATGCCATATAGAGATCGGAATCCCACAGGTACGCAGTGGCCCGTCGCGTCGTAGTCTTCCCTTCATCTCCTTCTGTCACCGTCCGATAGAGATACGAGATGGCAGGACACTTCTCAAGAAGTCCTGAATAGGTCTTTCCATATGACCGGTATCCATGCATCAATTTCGCAATCGAACTGCTAGTCCATCCAGAAAGATGTTGTATCTGTGCAATTGTGATCTCTGACTGACTATACTAAGCGAGAATTTCGATAAGTCCCGCTTCACGCCTCGTCAGTTTTGTCCCCTGACCACCGGTTGTTCCATTGAGCACCACAAAAGGTCAACAGCCTTCTCAAAGTCCTCAATTGTCACAATCACACATGGCATTCCATTAGTGGAATATTGTTCACGTCTGAACTGGTTTATTGCAGCATGGGTTCTGGTCAGGTCAAGGAACATGTCCGGATTTCGCCGGTTTTCTGCCGACTGGAACCTTATCCTGAGTGCAAACGGAATGATGACCCAGACCTGGCAGAGTTCTTCCCATATCTGGCGGCAGACAAAGAGATCATCACTGGTCTCGGTGACAGATCCGGGAGATTCTCCTGCCTGTGTAAGAGTCCGCATGAGAACCCGCTGATCCTGCTCGTCTGTATCATCAATCCAGCACCTTCAACCTTGGCAAGCCACCACACACATCGTTCAGGTATGATGCAGGTCTGTGGTTTTCTGTCTTTGTTGACAGTCCGGTAGGGAAACGGTTTCTGAAACGAGGAGGTAACTCCTTTGAGGACCTCCTGCATCTGATCTGAAAGAGCTACATCATCAAGGGTAATAACCGTGCCAGGGGGGAGATCATCCATGTAATAGAGAGCCTTGTCACTTACCAGGCCATCGATCCGAAATTCGGATGGCACAAGTGATCGCAGGGTATCCATTGCATGAGACTTCCCTTTGCCTGATTCACCTGATATGGGGACATGAAGTCCCTTACTGTTCAGTACAGTCCGCGAGATCAGCGAGTGGATAAAACACTATGCAACCTGTCTGTCTCCTTCATGACGTCTTCCAAACATTTCAAGCATGAAAGCAAGAGGATCACCGGTTTTAAGGATCTTCAGTGCCTCTGTTCTTGTTTCATCGCCCTGGGAACCCGTGGAATTATTACGGCCATCGGTATCAGTTTTTAATAATTGACGCTCCTGAATTCGGGATGATTCCATGAGGATTTCTTCGGTATTGATCCTTCCTTCTGCCTCATTCTTTGCTCTGATCCTCTCTGATCGCATCTTTACAAACCATTTATCCGGGTCCCGGTGAGTGGGTTTTAATCTGGCTCGCAGTTCTGGCCATCGCTGCGTCCCACTCCCACATGAGTCGTTATGACAGCCCGTAAATATCGCACCACCTGCGAATTGAATCGCAAATGCCCCATCCGCATGAGCGTCAGAGAATGGACATTTGTCAAGTACAAAGAGTGTACCTCCCTGATATGGTTTGGCAGTGTATGTCAGGCCGTACCTGTTCAGCCACTTAGCGAGATCAAGGGCGTGTTCACCGACTGCAGCCATAGCCCCTGCGGTCCGAGTTTTTCCTCATCTGGCGCCTGGTTCTGGTGCTTGAACCGGGTACTGCCTGATGAGTTGATTCAGGTCGTCAGCGGTGAGAAAACTTGCATCACCGATAGCAGATTATGCCACGTGTTCGATTTGAGGCGAGTGATTATCTACCGCAAAGGAACCCATGATACTATCATACTACCTTAAATTGATTCATATCCATAGATATCCGCTGAATGGTTGCAGAAGCATCAGTGTTCTCCCGTGTTACCTGATCAATAGCAGCAGTGATCTCTTCAGTCGCAGCTGCTGATGTGACCGCTTCCCGTGATGTGTCGTTGACCAGGCTTGCTACTTCGTGAACACTAACTGTAATCTCTTCTACTGAAGCAGCCTGCTCTTCTGTAGACCCCACGACTTTTGAAGCATAACTCATTTCCATAAGATAGCGGCATCTTCGTATTATTTCTCATATTCGATGTGAATTTTTTAGTTGGTAGTTCATTTAGGTACTGAAA
>NZ_DATMYY010000298.1:0-4330 GCF_035560735.1 Methanospirillum sp. | reverse complement strand
TCTTTTATCTGGGTTTTATTTTCCAATCTTCATTAAAATCTCTTCAAGTGACGGATATTTTGATTCAATTCGCTCCACTTCTCCGCCATTATCTGAAATATCAGAGGTGAGGCCATTGAGATCCGGAACTGACCTGACCGTTGACATCCAGAGATTTCCACTTTTTTCCGTTCCCACTGGCATTGTCAGGAGATTTTCTCCAGGAAACTTGTACCACACCTCATACCGAATTGACCCAAACTGCTCTCTAAGTTCTGGCATGGTCCCTCTGATAACAACATTTCCCTGCTTTAATATCATCACTGTATCACAGATCTCCTCGACCTGATTGAGATTGTGTGCAGATAGGATGATTGTCTTTCCGCGATTACGTAGATCTTTAAGGTATTCAATGATGAACCGGCTGGTCATCGGGTCAAGACCAGAACCAGGTTCATCATAGACAAGGATTGCAGGATCATGAATGAGAGTTCTTGCAATTGCAACCTTACGTTTCATACCTTTGGATAAATTTCCAATCCGTTTTCCATTAGGATTCAATGATAATTGGGCGAGTAATACACCGGCACGGGAATCTACTGTCTCCCGATCTAATCCGTATATCTCGCCAAAAAAGCGAAGATAATCTGGAACCGTCATGGTTTCATAAAGGCGTGACTCTTCAGGAAGATAGCCGAGCTGGTTCTTGATCTGCATGGGATCAGAGAGAACATCAACTCCGCCGATGGTAAGGCTCCCTGAATCAGGCTTAATAAGGCCTGAAAGAATCTTGAGCAGGGTGGTCTTTCCTGCACCGTTATGCCCGATAATTCCCAGGATCTGCCCCTCTTCACAGGTAAATGATACATCGTGAAGCACAGTTACCTCACCATACTTCCTGGAGAGATGTGACGCCTTGATCATGCTTCCTTCTCCTGTACTCTGCATTCCATAAAAGATACACGACCATGAGGACTCATGATTGATATATCGTGGCGTTCAACTTCTCACCACTATGCAGATGCTGCATCAGCTTTTTACCATCTCACGGTGGGAGGTCAAACGTTTTTTCACCGCTATGAGCAGAGATCTGCTCCCTATTTCGGTTATACTCCTGATTCTCCTCGTCCTAGTGAGTGGATTTGCTGCACAACACGGGATGCATCTGCAGGATGGACTGTATAGGATTGGGATTGACAGTCCAACATACCTTGAAATCATCGGGGGAGATCCCAGATATACTGTTTATGATACAAGTGATCTTTATGGGGTGACCCCGCAGAAAGCAGGTACAGATCTGAAGATCCAAACCGGGACTATTCTTCGAACACCTGGAGAGAAGGGCAAAGCCGCTCAAAAAAGTTTTGAACGCGATTATCAGGCATATACTGATAGGATATATCAACAACAAAAAGATCTGTTTGCCGCATATCCTCTCTGGATTCAAAATGAGTACATATCAAGTGAGCTCAACTTTCTAGCGACGCAGACAGGACAACAGATCGGTGTTTCGGGGCAGGCATATAATGAAGCTCCGGAACCTGATCTCCCGGTTGAAGAAGTCGCACCACCAGTGTCATCAATCCCCGCAGACTCGGAGGAACTGCGGATGAGCCTTGCGGATCAGATGAGCAAAGACCAGGAGCAGGTGAGCAGATATACGGGGATTTTTTCAAAGGCTGATACAACCCAGATTCCGTATAAGGTTCCTTCCCTCCTCTCCCCCCCACTTCCATTTGATACCATCATCTTTATTTTTGTCTTCATCTTTCCGCTATACTTCACGTCTCAGTTCTTCATGATGAGTATCATGAACGAGCGTACCCTCAGGCAGGGTGAAGCGCTTATTGCAGCCCCGATTAAACCGGAAATACTTATTTTTGGAAAGATGTTGCCATATGCTATCGGCATGGTTCTGCTGGCATCTGCAATCCTGTTCGTGGTTCATGCGGATATAATGGCTATCCTGCCACTCATTCCAGTTATTCTATTTTTTCTTGCATTTGCTCTCTTTATTGGAATGGTATCCCGCAGCTTCAAGGAACTCTCCTTCATCTCTATCTTCTTCTCAACAATTGCTACCTCGTACCTTTTCTTTCCAAGTCTTTTTGCTAATGTTCATATTGTAAGTCTTCTATCGCCGGTCACACTGGTTGTATATGTTATCCAGGGAACCGGCTATACCCTGATGGAGTATCTGTATGCGACTTCTCTCTTCTACCTGACAAGTTTCATCATCTTTGGTATCTGTATAAAAAATTTCAAAGAGGAGCAACTCTTTGCAGAATCGAGTATGGTGTCAAAGGTAAGACTTTATCTTGCCGGACTGGTACAACCCCGCCACTGGTGGTTCTCACTTTTTATTATTGGACTAATATGCATACCTTTCGTTCTCATGGCTCAGATGATGTATCTGGTCCTCTTCTTTAACCTCCCAATGCCTTTTTCATTGATTTTGATAATGTTGCTTGCTGCATTGACTGAAGAGATGGCTAAAGGGGCTGGAATCATAGCACTTATCACTGCAATGCCAGGATTTCTAAATGCACGTGTACTGGTGATTGCTTCAGCCCTTATTGCATTAGGATTTCTCGTTGGAGAAAAATTACTCATTTTTGTTACCATCTCTCAAATATCTGATTCTATTTTTGGTGCAGCCCTGTTCCTGAGCATCGGAATGCTCTGGATGCCATTCCTCTTGCATGCAGTTGGTGTCTTCATAACCGGAGCTGCTGTTCTATACAAAGGGCCAAAAGCGTTACCATTCGGTCTGGTTCTTGCCACTGCAGTTCATCTTCTCTATAATCTGTATATGCTCAGGGGGTGGGTTTGGTGAATGTGCACAGGGTTTTCACAATAACTAAAAAAGAACTCCGCGGACTTGCAAACGAGAAGACTATCCTGCTAGCTATCCTTCTTCAGCTCTTTATTGCACTCTTCTCATCGTTTCTAATGGTAGGTCTCTCTGCAATGTATGACCCAACCACATATGGAAGTGTTTCTGGAGTAAAATACGGAGTCGGAGTGGTTGGTAATGATACGATCCTGACAAGGCTACTTGATGAAAATCCCTCATTTAGATCATATCAGATGAATCTCTCAGTGGCGCTTGGGGCACTTAAGGAGAGAAAACTGTCGGCAGTAATCTGGACATCTGAAACACCCCCTGAAAGTAAGGATCCAGTCAGCCTTACACTGTATACGATTAAAAATGATATTCAGTCAGCGGTAATCGAGGTCAAAATCAAGGAAGTTTTTCTAAAGTACGAGGATATCCTGCGAGATGTAAGAAGTGATCGTATAACTAAGCACCCGGTTACTATGACCTCGGCAAGACCTGTAAGCTCAAACACTTTTTACGAGTTTATTTATGCTCTGTTGATCCCTCTCCTTCTTTTCATGCCTGCCATCATATCAGCAGGCCTGGTTATAGATCTCATAACAGAAGAATACCAGCAACAGACTATCGACACCCTGCGTACTACCCCTGCTTCTATGAATGAAATCATATGGGGAAAGATTAGTGCATGTATACTTCTTGTGCCAATGGAGGCAGGTCTTTGGCTTGTGTTGCTTATACTAAATAAAATACAAATCGGATCTCTCCCTGAAATCCTTCTACAGGTTATCTTTGCGTCCTCGGCACTCATTCTGGTCGCTGCTCTTCTGGCACTTTATTACCAGGACCGAACAAAATCACAATTCATCTTTTCAACAGCAGCAGTTATTCTTCTTCTGCTCACACTTGCATTTCCAGGAAATCCGCTCAATATTATTGCTCAACTTGCTTCTGATTCACCAGCCCCGCTCTTCTGGCCAGTCCTTCTCGTTTTTATCTGTTTCTGTATAATATTGACTATGTTAATTCGTGTAACCGTACGAAAGGCAACAGAAACATCGTAATATATAAACTGAACCCTTCATTTTTCGATAAGTTGATGCCTGATTTATCGCATATACCATACAGTGGCTGATACATATTCATCATCAGGTTGGGCAGATCTTATCAATGGAAGTTCACAGGGTAGGGAACTTGCCGGATTCTGGCGTCGTTTTGCGGCATCAATAATTGATCTGATAATTCTGTGTATAATCAACGGTATTGCCGCGGCATACCTAGGCCTCGGTGAAGGCTGGAGAATGCTTATGATGATTGTTCGAAGGCAGGCAGTTATATCAGATGACGGAATTCCTGCCACATCACTTGTTCCAATGCCGGTGGCTACATGTATTCTGGTTCTCATTATCCTACTTCCATGGATCTACTTTGCTTCTCTCGAATCTTCACGAAACCAGGCAACACTAGGTAAGATGGCATGCAGGGTGGTCGTATCTGACCTGCATGGAAAAC
>NZ_DATMYY010000297.1:0-3737 GCF_035560735.1 Methanospirillum sp. | reverse complement strand
ATAAGTTACTTTCAGACACATCAGTGAAAACCATCTCCATAACCATTGAGGAGAAGAATCTTTTCAAAAAAGGAGGATACCTGTTCCTGGCTGAAAATTATTCCATAACCCGGATTGCTACCATGGTTATATCATCAAATGGATCAGTCCCCTTGCAATGCCCGGCAAGATCGTCCTGAACGCTCTGGATAATGACGGATACCGGGTCATCCTTATGTTCCTGAATTACTCGAATCAGGCGATCAATGCCGTATTGCTCATCGGAGACATTAATTGCCTCGGTGATACCATCAGTGTACAGAACGAGAAGATCCCCTTTTAAAAGAACAATGTTCTCCTGTCTGTATGGTTTTTCAAACACCCCGAGAGCCATGCCGGTTCGCTTCAGATTTACCATGCATCCGTCCTCCCGAAACAGCAGGGGAGGAGGATGCCCCGCATTTACGTAGACAAGTTCTCGGGATTGTGTATCGAGCAGCCCGCACCAGAGTGTGACAAACATACCCGGTGTGGCATTGACCCTGATCATATGGTTCGCACCCTCTATTGCAGATATCAGGGAATCTTCCCGGACGAGATTTGCCCAGGTAAGAGTCTTGGATAAACCCATAAACAGGGCCGCCGGAATTCCTTTTCCTGATACATCAGCTATTACAAGGCCAAGGAGATTCTCACGAATTGGATAAATAAAGTCATAAAAATCACCACCCACATCCTGGGCAGGGACACTCACTGCTGCCAGGGAAATATCATCGACATCGGGCACTTTGGCAGGAAGAAAATGCTTCTGGATTTGACGGGCTGCACGCATATCAACATCACGTCTGTATATCTCCTCACCAAGTCTATCCCTCTCCTGCCGGGTTCTCTCTTCAGAAATCCTGTTGTGAATGATGATAGCAAATATCGCGATTCCCAATACATTTGCCAGGGTAATAGGGAACGTTAACTGGAGGACAATACTTTCTGCAACTTCATACGGGGTTATCAGGATGAGAGCCAGTATGTCGTGAATAATCTCGATACCTATGGCAAAAATCACAACAGCGCCTATCGACGGGAAATTTCTCTTGTTCAGGTACCAGACGACCCCTCCCAGAAGACCGGCAACAATTGCAGCAAGGGAACATGGTTCAGCAGCAATTCCCCCTAGATTGTACCTGAACAAGGCTCCAATAATACCGGAACCGACACCAACGACCGGCCCCCCGATAAGGCCTCCCACCATCGGTCCGAGGTCGAGAACATTTACTTCAGCCCCGAGGATTTTGGTCCTGGTTATTGACCCGTATATTGACAGGGCACCAAAGAAAAGAAGACAAATGATGGTATCCAGGGAAGTTGTATTGTGGTTGATAATCCTTTCAAACATTGGTCTTCGCGTGAAGAGATACGCGAGTACCGCAATCACACAAACGAGCTGGATCAGGGTAAGGAAAAACTCAACATAGTTTGTTATGAGTTCTGACATGATTAAGATGAAAAACTCGCCAACAGGGCAACATCATCCGGATATATGGAAAAGACTTCATCAAACCCGCACATGATAATTATCTCCCTGATTTCATGCTTCAGGTTTGATAGTCTGATATCACCGTCCAATTCACGAATCTGCATGAGAAATCCAAGAATGACACGAAGCCCGGCACTACTTATATAGGTCAGTTCTCCGCAATGGATACCAATCTTACGTGATCCGGCCTGGATAAGATTCTGAATAAATTCTTCTGCCTGGATAGCCGATGTTACATCCAGCCTTCCGATAAAGAAGACAATATCAACATCCTCAATTTTTTTTGATGCCACCCTGAACCGCTCACTCATACAAAGTGATGTACACTTCATTCAGATGTTGATTTCGATAGTGAGTATAGAAATCAGAGGTACCGAACCGCTATGGAAGATAGAAATAATCAGTACCACCATGTAAGGCCAACTGAAAAAAGCAAAGCAATCATGAGGAAGTAAAATCAATGAAAAGTATCTATGTCAAGATCTCCTCCTGACATCATATATGGTGTTGATGACAGACCACCGGCCCTGACCCTCCTCATGCTTGGGTTTCAGCACGTCGTAGTCATCACACTCACTCTTATCATCCCCGTGCTTATCGCAAAAGAAGTCGGGCTTTCAGACCAGCAGGCAAACTTTTTCATCAGCATGTCACTGCTGGCAACAGGGATAGGAACATGTCTCCAGGCCTGGAAGTGGCGGGGAATTATTGGATCAGGATACCTCTGTCCATGTATCTGTGGTCCGTCTTATCTTTCAGCTTCTATCCTGGCAGTCCAGACCGGGGGATTATCACTACTCTTTGGCATGACTGCAATAACCGGGGTATTTCAGATTGCTGTCTCGCGTATCATCAGTAAATTGCGGATTCTTTTTCCTGTTGAGGTTACCGGTGTTGTGGTAACAATGGTGGGTATAACCATCATACCCTTTGCAATACCGTCATTTTTTGGAACCACTGACACGAATGTCATAAATCCCGTTGTAGTTCTGGTTTCAATTGTGACATTTGCTATCATCTGCGGTTTTACTATCTGGGGAAAAGGCTGGGCACGACTTTTTCCAGCTCTTATCGGCTGTATCATCGGATACCTGCTTTCTCTTGCCTTAGGAGTTGCCGGAGATGATACCATTGGCAAAATAGCAACAACACCTCTTTTTGGATTTCCCGATATCTCCTACTTTGGATTTTCGTTCAACCCCTACCTGCTCCTTCCGTTCTTCATCGCAACCATCAGTTCGACATTCAAAAATGTTGGAGATATTACCATCTGTCAGAAAGCTTCAGATCTTGACTGGAAACGACCGGATTTTTCCAATATAAGCGCCGGTATCCTCTCAGATGGAATTTCAACGCTGGTTGGAGGATTAATTGGAGGGTTGGGACAATCTAGTTCTTCCTCCAACATCGGACTGGCACTTGGAACCAGGGCAATTAGCAGGTACATTTCATTTTCTACCGGTGGAATACTTATTCTCCTTGCATTTTTTCCTAAACTTGCTGCCCTGTTCCTATATCTCCCTGACCCGGTGATGGGAGCCATGTCAATATACATGGGCAGTTTTATGATCATCGCTGGTCTCGGTATAGTGACATCCCGGATGATGGATGCCCGTAAAACGTTCGTTGTCGGATCTTCACTGATGTTCGGGCTTGGAGTACACATGCTTCCGGACATTTTCTCGCAATTACCCCAGTTGATACAGCCAATCTTTGAATCCGGTCTATCTGTAGCAACAATGGTAGCAATAACTCTGAATCTTGTGATGAGAATCGGGATAAAAAAACAGGAGACCCTGACTCTTCAGCCTGATGATGAGATATCAGACAAAGTCTTCGCATTTATGGAAAAACAGGGAGAGAGATGGGGAGCCAGGCCTGATGTCATCAGAAAGGCAACATCTGCTCTCGTAGAAACCTGCGAATCGTTGTTTTCAACAGGGAGAACAACTGAACCTGTCAGTGTTACGGCAATATACGATGAGCTGCAGATTGATATTCCGGTCTCGTACACGGGAAAGGAACTTATTCTGACTGATAAAAGACCAACTCCCCAAGAGATTATGAAAGATCCCGATGGTTTCTCCCGATTGTCCGGGTATATGGTACAGCGATATGCAGACCGGGTTACAACACAAAACACCGGAGAAAAATGGATGATTAACCTCCATTTTGAGCATTAATAATTAAACCTGGTATTAATTTCCTTTTTATTATCCTGATA
>NZ_DATMYY010000296.1:0-2051 GCF_035560735.1 Methanospirillum sp. | reverse complement strand
GTTCATGATCCTGGTGAGTTCATCATCAGTAAGATCATAATTAAAGAACTTTGAATAAAAGTCTTTCACTTCCTTACTCATATCCAGATCCTTGAAGAGATCAGGGTGGAATAACTGGGCCATCCATTCTAACTGAAGAATTCCCTGCTGACCCGCATCCCAGAAGAAAGCACCCATCGGGCTGATGTACACCTGCTTATTCTTCACTGCATTGATGTTCTGATATGCTGGATTTGTCATAAATTCTTCTTTAACAGCCTGTGCATTTGGTGTGTTTGAAGTTGCACTGGCACTTGGGTCAGGCAGATCTGGTGCATGATCAATAATAATGATATCAGGATTCCATGCAACGAGTTGTTCAGGATTTATTGTTGCAGTTGCATTCACGATATCCTTAGCTACGTAATCTCCTCCTGCTTTGGTAACTGTATCACCCATCACTGAGTTTATTGATCTTGTTCGAAGTGCTATACCGCTGGTAACATAGACCTTAGGTTTGTCTTTATCTGCTATTGACGATGTTTTTGAGAGAACATTCTTTAATTTTTCATCAAAGTATGTACAATACTCTTCTGCTCGGTCCGTAGCTTCAGATCCCAACACTTTCCCATACAGTCTGAGTGAATCCTTTAAAGATTCCAGTTTTGTGGTATTGCCTGTAGAGCAGATGACCGGGATACCAAGGCTCTCCATCTTCTGGGCATTTTTATCATTTCCAAAGTAGAAAACTACATCAGGATTTTCTTTGATAATATCCTCAACATTTGGACTTGACGGGTTTTGGAATGCAGGTAATGAATCCAGGTGCTTATAAATAACATGTGCCCAGGAAGCATGCGTTTTGTGATAATCGGCACACATACCTATTTTGTCCTCTGCATTTAACATCACAATCTTTTCATATGCAGGTCCATACAACGCCAGAATGTTGTTTATCGATGCTGGCAGTGTAACAGTTCTGCCTGCCATATCGGTGACAGTATGAGTACTCTGATTCGCTGCCTGGTCTGCAAATGCAACTGGAATCGAAATAACTGCTGCCATTAGGCATATTGCACATAAAATATGCCCCGTTTGAAGTAATTTAATAGATTTCATACATTTCACTGTGTTGGTTTTTCCCACCAGATCAGGGACCAGACTGGTTTGTCATCAGGAGCAAGTAATAGACCATTCTCACATTGTACGAGATTTTTCTCAAGAATAGATTGAACAACTTCTATCTGCCCGGGATTAAGACGATACAGTAATTGATAACTCTGAAGTGCCTGAGAAATGTCATGATATGTAACCCTGCTTGAACATCGTAAATGTTTTACATTTGGCTGAATTCCCATTTGAGCCAGAATGTTAAAGACATAGATATAGTCAGGACTGTTTCGGTACTCTAAACCCAGAGTAGTCATGATTTCCTTATTTATCCTTCTCTCTCCGCCTCCCCAAGCGGTTACATATGCATACCGGGTTGCCACCTGATTGATCTTTTGTAGCGTTTCTGAAAGATTCATTGTCCGGGATAATGCTCTAGACATAATAACAACATCATGAGGCTCAATATCCACCCCGGTACAAACATCATCCCAGGATGCATATTTCGTCTGAAGATTGGTAACTGACTGTCTCTCTGCATCAGATCTAATGATTTCAAGCATTTTGGCAGAAAAATCAATACCCGTTACAGACCGAACCTTCTTTGCGATAGGAATAGAAAGAGCACCAGTTCCACATCCGATATCAAGGACTGACCAGTCTGGTTCAAGTTGAATACTTTCCAAGACTTTCAATGGATAGTCATCAATTGTCATCCATTCTTTAAAAAGGGGTGCAATACAATCATATCGCTCTATCTCTGAATGTTCACTTGGTTCAGATGGGTTCACATGACATTGTGTTTCTCTCCACATCTCCTCCCAATTAATGTCTTTCATCTTCACGGCTTACAATACTCCTTGATCTGGGGTAAAATATTTTTGCTGCATATTGGTTTCAATGTATGTAATATTGCTAAACCAATGTCCGGATCCCTTTCACTGGCATGTGAAGCTGATGAC
>NZ_DATMYY010000295.1:0-6637 GCF_035560735.1 Methanospirillum sp. | reverse complement strand
ATCTTGATGAGATAAAATGTATAGACCTCCTTAATCAGCGAATCGCTGCAAAGGAAAATCCTATGAATATCCTCGAAGATGTTCGGAAATCAACAGATATTGTTGGCAAAAGATTCGAGGAAGGCCGGTATTTTGTTTCAGATCTGATGATGGCTGGTGAAATCCTTTCCCAGATTATGGTGGTATTAAAACCTCTCTTTGGAGAACATAAAATTGCCAGTAAAGGTTTGATCGTAGTCGGAACTGTGCAGGGGGATGTACATGATATCGGGAAAAATATTGTTGCTGCCCTTCTTGAAGCCGAAGGTTTTGATGTCGTGGATATTGGTGTGGATCAACCACCAGAGGAATTTGTAAAAGCCATCAACGAACATCATCCGAAGGTCGTGAGTTTGAGTGGGCTTTTAACTGAGGCTATAGAATCGATGAAAACTACCATCGAAGCAATCAAGGCAGCCGGGCTCAGAGACCCGGTAAAGATCGTTATTGGTGGTGGAAGATGTGATGAAGAGGCTCGGGAATATACCACGGCCGATGCATGGGCTGATGATGCCGCGGTTGGTGTAAGGAAGATCAAAGAACTGGCAGGAGTGTGATTGGCAATGGGTGGTACTGAAATTTACCATGAAAAACTGAACCGGTTAGAAAATGTCATTTATGGGAAAGAACCAGACAGGGTTCCAATCACCGCGATGATGTCTCTTTTCCATGCCCGGTATGCAGGCTATACTGCAAAGGATATATATTTTGATTATGCCAAGAACCATGATGCTGCCGTAAAAACTGCAAAAGACTTTGATTTTGATTCTCTATTGATATTGAACGGGCTTGAAGGCACCAATATGTCACTGACATTCATGAAAAATGCCCCTGAACTCGCATCCGGTGCCCGTTTCATACTTGCTACCTATCATGCCATTTTGAATGATGTATATACCAAATGGCCTGGGTCAGAGCTTGATGATAATGCCCATCCACAGTTTCTTGGCAAAGAGATCATGAAACAGGATGAATATGATCAGTTTATTGCAAATCCTGCCGATTTTCTCAACCGCGTTGCATTACCCCGGACCTGTTCAGCACTTCGTGATCCAAGTTCACCTGAAGCTAACGCTGCGATGCTGAAATTCGGAGCTGAGATTGGAAAGGCCGGGGCTGCACAGGGAGCACTCATCGGAGAACTTGGAAGAATGGGAATTCCTACCTTCCCTACTGCCTGGAGTTATGCACCTCTCGATGTGATGAGTGACTTTCTGCGTGATATAAAAAATATCGTGCTTGATATGTACCGCAAGCCCGATTATGTAAAGCGGTCGGCAGATGCACTTGTCCCTCTTCTCACAGAATCTGCAAAACTTACCGGGAATGTCCCGCCTGAAGTAAAAAAAGCCCTTGGAACAAACATTGTTGAATGTTTCTTCCCATTGCATCTGAATGAATATCTTAATCCAAAGATGTACGATGAGTTCTATTGGCCATCCTTAAAGGCAGTCCTTCTTGAAGTTATAAAAATGGGACAGACACCATACATCCTCTTTGAAGGTCGGCACGATGCTCATCTTGAGACCCTGCTTGAACTTCCCAAAGGCAAAGTGGTTGGTGTCTTTGATAAAACAGATCCCCGAAAGGTCAGAGAGATTCTTGATGATCAGATTATTCTTGTTTCCGGTCCGCCAAACTCACTCCTCATAGGAAGCAATCCACAAAAGATCGACGATTATATGAAATCAATGCTAGATGACTGTAAATCTGGAGGAATGATGATTTACCCTGGTGTTGATGGTGGAATTTCGGGAGATGCAAGACCTGAAAATGTTCAGGCATTGATTCAAGCGGTAAAAAAATATGGGGCATACTGATACAACATATTCTGTTTGCGGTATGATTTTACCACAAACAAACCTATTTTGACGTACCTGCTCAATTCATTTTTCGGACAGAATACAAAGTGAATTAAAGGTTAGGCCAATTGTGCATATCTTCCGGAGTATCAACTTTACTTTCGTAATGGAAATCTTTCTGTATAGTTCTGATATACCCGTTTGCACTGGTGTGGTCTTTCAGCGAGATCTCTGCTGATACATTGGTGTCATTGCCTCTGGCTTCCATCAGGTGAGCTCCAATATCAATACTCACTCCTCCAAGTGCATATTGGTTTAGAAGTGGATCTCCTGCAGGGGTAGAACTCTGAACATCAGTTGCTTCGTTTGGGTTTTCAGTACCGCTGTACATCCCCTGATTACTTCCCTGAAAATTTTGTATTGAATCTGCTGAACCCGCCTCTGTTGTATCTCCCGTCTCGTTGGATTCGACGGATGTATTAAGATTTTTTTCCTGATAGGAACTGACATTCACAGAACCATTGATGGAATTATTGGTTGAATTCAAAGAGAGATTCACACCTGATGTTGATGTGTTCCCATCAGCAGATGTACTTCCAATCAATGCAGCACCGAAGATACCGATGATTAGGAGTGATATGAGTATTGGGCGGGTATCCATGATATTACACCTTTTGACCTGAACAGCATGCAGGTCGCTGTTCACACATTGGCAGGCACCATATGAAGATTTTGTGGTGTTTACCATTTTCTGGTGTTTCATTCAAGATGGTTTGAATTCATTCATGGAAGAAGGTTGTAGTCAGGGTCGAGGTCACGGAGCACTGCCAGCGAATAGTATCTGAAGAAGGTGATCACCGGAACCAGAAGAAAGAGGGAGATGAGAATCATTGCCCCGGTTCCGGCTCCAAACATAACAATTCCTGAATTGCCTTGGTCTGGTGTGAGTCCGGCTCCAATAGATATAGCCATATTAATGAGCCCAAGGGGGATGCTAATCAGGAAGATGACAATACCCAGGATTATCCCTGTAACAAAGATGAGCAGGATTTTAAGGCCTGTGTAGATGCCGGCCTCCCTCCATCGCCCTGAAAAGAGTCTGATGATCCTCTTCCATCCAGATATAATTCCAGAATCATCGACAATCATCACCGGAACAACGAAATCAGCAGTCAGAATGGCAATCACCCATACCGGGATGAGCACGATGAGCGATGCTAGCAAGGTCTCGATGAGCAGGATCATGAATCTCATAAGATCAAAATACCCTCCCTGCATGCCGGGAATAAGAATTTGGATCATCAGAAAGAGCATGGTAATAAGAATAACCAGAAGAAGAACCAGATAAAACCCGACGAGCCTGATCCCCTTTCCCCACCGCAGCCGTAATGTTCTGGTGAGCTGGATATTTCCCGATGATAGACAGTCCACAAAGATAAACTGGAGCACCGAACTGATAACCACATATATGACTCCTGCCACCACTATCCCTGCAAAAAGTGTCATCAGGAGATCCATATAACCTGCGAATGCAGCCGGGCTGGAAATATCTACAGTTCTTGATAATGTTGTATCAGTTTTAAGTGGATTTATCACAACTCCACCGAGAAAGAGTGCAATTATCGCAAGCCGTATCCAGACTCCGGGGTGTGGAGGCCAAAGCAGGTTCCATGTCCTGGTTAATGCCTCATCGATGACTGTTGTTACATCAGGTCTCATTTTTTCTTCTGCATTTTTGGATATTGTGGTCAACAGTGATGATATACCTGCACCGGAGCCGATCCTCCATGTCCCGGAGTGGGCAGGAATTACATTGAGGTTTGGTCTTGCAGATGGAATTTCCCAGGTACACGATCTGGGCATGAAAATCATTGAACAGGGCAGAATCTGGTTTTAGTCTCGAGATAAAATAGTCCTGCATCTGCTGGTATGGTTCATCTGCAGCAAACCATCCGAGCCTTGAGCCTATCCTCCTGGTGTATGCATCAACAACAAAGATCGGTTTGTTACAAGCATAAAGCAGGATAGAGTCAACAGTTTCAGGTCCGAATCCCTTGAGGTCAAGGAGGAGCCTGCGGAGGATATGGGTATCCTCCCGGTTCATCTGGTCGATGTTTCCATTATACTGATCTAAAAAGAACCTGGCAAATATCTGCAGTCGTTCTGCTTTCTGATTATAATATCGTGAAGATTTGATAAGTGCGGCGATGGTTTCAGGAGAACTCGAGAGAATTTGTCTGGGATTTAGAAGTCCTTCATCTTTTAGTGCCTGAACTGCCTGAGATGCACCATTCCATGAGACATTCTGAGCAAGAACGGCACCAACTATAGTCTCAAACCATCCTTCTGCAGGCCACCATCCACGCTCGCCAAACGAAGAAAGAAGAGTTTGATAATACACACAGAGATCCTCTCCTGATATTTTCCGCAATTGCTCTGCTCTAGTTTCCATCTATACACCGGCTACGAAGATCCTCAAGACCAGCCTGATTGTCTCTCCCATGCTGCATACCTTTGGCGCAGCATGTGCAGTTCGTCTTCGGTGAGGTCTTTTCCATGTCGCCGGGCAAAAATTTTGGCCAGTTGTTCTGCAATATTCTCTGCAACTGCCCGCTCGCGGCAGGTAACATACACTCTGGTCCCTTCTAGAGCAGTGGTCACGCCACATACCGGGCAGAGCATATGATGCCGGTAATCGGGCGCAGTCATCATATGTGAGCAACCCCCGCACCTGATCACCAGAAACATGGTTTGAACCTTAGATCTCCAGTTCCTGATGAATCTTCCGGATACTTCATAGCATGACTTAGGGAATAATGTTCCACCTCTAAAATCTGCAAACCAAATTGATATATGAGATTACTACAGCATCCCCTAAGAACAGGCATATTTATGGATTCTTCAATTTCTGTAACCGGCCTTCGAGGATTACCTCTCATAAAAAAAGGGGACGACATTGCAGTATTGATCTGCAACGCTGTCACGCTTTTAGACGGTGACATACTCTGCATAGCCACCACGATCGTCTCCAAAGCAAATGGTTACTCACGGCTACTTGAAGAAGTTATTCCGGGAGAGCAGGCATGCTCCATTGCATCAGTTACCGGTGAAGATCCCAGATTTCTCCAGGTGGTTCTCGATCAGGCTGTTGATGTTGTTATCGAGACTCCATTCACGCTGACAGCTCTTCCCTGTGGGCATGTAGGGGTCAGGTCAGGGGTTGATGCAAGTAATGTCGAACATGGTTATGCTGTCTATCTCCCTCCTGACCCAATGGGTGAGGCTTCTCGCCTAGCTGAAAGAATTCGTGAAATATCCGGAGTTTCTTGCAGGGTTATCCTGACTGATACCTGTGGTCGAGCATTCAGACGTGGGCAGACCGGCCATGCAATTGGATGGAGCGGGATGACTGCCATAAGAGACTTCAGGGGTGATACCGATCTCTTTGGAAAAGTACTTGAGATTACAGAAGAAGCAGTGATCGATGAGATAGCCGGATTCTCAAACTTTGTTATGGGTGAGAGTAATAATGGTGTTCCTGTTGTTCTATTCAGAGGCTGCCCTGCATGGACTGGCCATGATGAAATGTACTTCACAAAGCAGGAGGACATCATCAGACGTTCACTCCAAAAAGAAAAGTGTTAGAATTTGATCAGGTTAGCAGCGAAGATGATAACTGCAATACCAACTGCAACACCAAGCACTACATAGGGGCTGATATGGACTGCCCGCCGGTCTTCACTGTCGTAATAATTGACGAGACCGGCAGAAGATATAAGTCTTCCACCCGCTTTCTTTGCCATACGTATAATTCGACGACTGATTATTTAAAAGGAGGTTTAGGGGTCTTCATTGATGGATGAGAGGTTCTATAGTGGAATGGCAATCCTTGGCGAGCCACTTGCTGCACATCCTGTTACCGTTGTTGTCAGGAATGGTATAATCGATAAGATAGAGGATGAGAAGCGTGTCCCAGATCGATGGATCTGTCCGGCATTCTTTAATGCACATACTCATCTTGCTGACACAGTCGCTATGGATCTTCCCTGTTCAGGCGATCTTGAGTCTCTTGTTACCCCTCCAAGTGGTCTCAAACACAGGATTCTGGCAAAAACTCCTCCGGATCTTCTTACTAGTGGTATGAAAAGTTCTGTCAGATCCATGGTTCGTTGTGGTACTGCAGGATTTGTTGATTTCAGGGAGGGAGGTACAGCAGGAGTATCACTCCTCCGGGAGGCATGCAAAGATCTCCCATGTCGGCCAGTTATCCTTGGTCGGGAAGGTGGTGAAAGAATTAGTGATGGCGTCGGTATCAGTAGTGCCCGGGATATCAACTCATATGCAGAAATCGTCAGCCGGATGAAACGTGATGGAAAACTGGTAGCCTTTCATGCCGGTGAAAAAGATGGCAGTGATATCGATGCTGCCCTTGCCTGTGAACCTGACCTTTTAGTTCATTGTACCCATGCGGCACCCTCCCAGATAAGAGCAATTGCGGATGCAGGGATACCTATAGTTATCTGTCCGCGGTCAAACTTTCTTCTCAATGTAACTGGTTCAGCGGATCACCCCCCGGTATATGAGATGTATAAGCAGGGTATTCGGATCCTTATCGGCACGGATAATGTCATGTTTGTTCAACCTGACATTATGCAGGAGATTTCCTTTGCTCATACCATCTATCAAATCCCCCCGGCAGATCTTCTTCAAGCAGCCACAACTGGTTTTGATGCTGCGGGAATAAATCACTCAATAAAGGAAGGAAATCCAGCAAATTTTAATATTTTTGATATTTC
>NZ_DATMYY010000294.1:0-2340 GCF_035560735.1 Methanospirillum sp. | reverse complement strand
GGTATGCGAGGAAAAATCATGCCGCGACTACTGAACAGAGGACTTTGCCTTTTACATATCAGTTTTAATCGCATTCTCCTGTTTGTACCTTACTTGTTGGTTTATCAGGTGATAGTCGGATAAAAAATTTAAGACCTTTCCGGGTTCTGTAACATTATGATTGGGGGATCGGTATGGGAAAAGGATCTCTTTCTGGATCTACAGAGTTATGGTCATCGATAATCAATCATCAATTCAGGAATTAACCTTTAACACTGAAGAATAGACCGTAACCGGAATGACTCTCACTTCAACATTTATCGGGATATTCATCGTTCTCTCGATACTATTCTTCAGGTCAGTAACTGCTGAACATCTCCTGAACCATAAATTGAAACAGTAAAATTTGGTGGTCTGAATGTGTATTCATTAATGTTGTATGATGTCCCTTCCAGCCATTCATCTGTGAGCAGTAAGGCATCGTTTGTACTCATCGCCTGCTCCAGGGTTTGTAGCCCTGAAAAGAATAATGGGATTGTAATGATTACCGTGCAAATAACCGCAATAATAAATGTCTTTTTCCAGTACCATAACCGCTTGGTATCCATCCATCCCTGGTTTACTCCGGTTATCCAGAGTACTGCACCACCGGCGACAAGAATTGCGAAAAAAGCTTGTCAAAAATAACAGGAATGATCCGGTTTCATTGGACCACTGACCCTTGGCAAGAGAGATTCCAACAACAGTAAGGGGAGGGACAAGCGATATCGCAATCGTAGCACCTGGCAGTGAATCGCTGATACTCTTCCTGCTGATAGCAAATGCTCCTGCAACTCCTGAAGCAAGAGCCACAAAAAGAGCAAAAATATCAGGAGATGTCTGGGATAGAATCTGTGGATTCATCTTAAAATCGATACCAACCGGAGAAACCCATATTGATATGAATATTGCGAGAAGAACGACGTATAAAACACTTAAAAATGCTCTCCCAAGGGATATCGAGGCTCTTTTACTATCACCAAGAACAATGGCAAGAGTAGTTGCCATTATTGGCAACATCATGGGCGATAGGATCATTGCACCGATAACCGTGTCAGTCGACCCTGAAATGACTCCATATGTTGAGATGATTGTTGCCAGTGTTAAAAGAACAACATAATTAAAGATTGACCGGTGGGTGTTTTCACCTTCAAAAAAGAATTTATCCTGCAATTCTGGAAGGTAAGATTGATCAAACCGTCCGGTCTATAGATATTCGTCAAACATGGATCTTCACTATCCTGATGGGAACTTAGAGCCCGGGTAGTTTTGTGGTGATTCAGAGAGTCTTCCCCAGGACACATTCAGGAATGAGAGGTTTAACCGTAAGGATCATCAACGTTTTCATATCGTGATCCCGGATTGTAGCAGTTCTTTACGTTTTGATTGAAATTAGGGTTGAATTTTCACCTGTTCCAGTCTTGGGAAGGGAGAACTATCTGGTCTCATTATGAGTAGAGGAATACCTGAAACAGGGTGCTGCTCAGTCAACACCCACTATGGCAGGAACTTAACTCCCCTTCTTAATCATACCGGCCTCCCTCATAGGCACAGACCCCGGTACGGGGTGAATTTGTAATCGGGAGAAGATAGCAATCATCGAGGTCAGGGTCTTCTGAACACTCCTTGCAGAGTACGGTTTCATCATCCTCTTCATTGTAATGAAAAGATGCAGGCTTTCCACACTCACTGCATGTCCAGGCAGGTGGTTCATTCATACCAAGAACAGAAACCGCTTCTCCGGTATTTTTCATCCTGATCTGTTCTCCAACCTTAAGACGGAGTTCGGTTGTTGACCCGTAATCATATATATATTCAAATGTGTGTCCCGGGACGAGAATTGATTTTAGAGAATTCGTTTTAGATGATGCCCCTTTCTTTCCTGAATTGGCTGTTTCTTCCTCCCAGGTCATCTCAATCTCCTCACCATCGATGAAAAAGGAACTCAAATGACCGCAGCATTCAAGCCACACCCCCCTGAGCACATCGTCAAGATTCTTGAGGGATGCTGATGGATCTACTGACAACATAAGCCAGTATGGTGACGAATACGGAGTATCAACCAGGATCAGAGACCGCAAATCACCATCCGGGTCCTGGTGGTTTTTCAGAATATGGGTCTTGATGGTACGTTTGGTAACCTCCTCCCTACAGAGAAGGCAGTGGCCTGGGGTTGGCAGCTGCTTTGCCATACTATTGATTGGGAAAAATCCATGTTGATGGTATCGGTTTATACCCAACACCGGGTAAAACACAAGATTGAGTACTGATGTAATCTATCACCAAAGACTTTTTAGTGGCTCATTTCGTTATGTGATAAAC
>NZ_DATMYY010000293.1:0-3516 GCF_035560735.1 Methanospirillum sp. | reverse complement strand
TTTCTTATCTTTACTATCATAAATATCACCTATTTCCTGATGAACCCGGTGAAGTTTTATATCTCACTTCAGGGTCTTTCAGGAACTAAACGGGTTATCTTCATCACAAATGATGATATCAAAGCAATTCGCGACGAGGACCTTCCGATATACACAATTCTGGTCCCACTCTTTCATGAAAAAGAGATGCTTCCTCATATTCTCAGTAACATCGCAAAGATGGACTATCCACGGGAAAAACTGGATGTAAAGATCCTAATGGAAGAGGTGGATGAGGAGACAATAGGTAAAGCCAGAAAACTTGGACTGTTCGGAAACATCGAGGAGATTATCTCCCCCATGACCGAGAATGAATACCGAAGATTCCTCAGTATCTTCCATCCGGTAATTATCCCGAATGCTGAACTGAAGACCAAACCACGTGCCTGCAATTACGGTCTGAAACGAGCACGTGGTGAATTTGTGGTTATATATGATGCTGAAGATCTACCAGACCACGATCAGCTCAAAAAGACAGTTCTAGCTTTCCACCGGCTCGGTCCTGAGTATGCCTGTATTCAGTGTCTCCTCAACTTTTACAACCCACGCAAGAATATTCTGACACGCTGGTTTTCTATCGAGTACTCATATTATTACGACTATTACATCCAGGGTCTTGACAAGATCGGTGCACCGATTCCACTAGGTGGAACGAGCAACCATTTCAGGATACGAACGCTCAGGGAACTAGGGGCATGGGATCCATTCAATGTCACCGAAGACGCCGATCTCGGGATGCGGATAGCCAGGAAAAAGTACAAGACAGGGGTACTGAACTCACACACCTATGAAGAAGCAGTCACCAGCATCCGTTCGTGGATCAAACAGAGATCACGGTGGGTCAAAGGGTTTGTTATTACCTGGTTTGTAACGATGCGTCACCCGGTAAAGGTATACCAGGATATCGGGCTGAAAAATTTTCTCATTTTCCAGACGGGATTCGGTGGCAACTTCTACCTGCCCCTCATGAACCTTTTCTTATGGGGAGTTTTTGTTGCAGGTTTTATCATACCTGAGTATTTCTCACATTGGTTTGACTTTTGGCCGTTTGCAGCAATAGCTGTCTTTAACCTGATCATCGGCAATCTCTTCTTCCTGGTGATGATGCTTCTGGCCACCTGGAAGGAGAAACAGAAAGACCTTCTTATCTACTCGTTGTTCTCTCCGATTTATTGGATATTCATGAGTATCGGGGCATGGAAAGGATTGATCCAGTTGGCATCAGGAAAGGCATACAAATGGGAAAAGACTGCTCATGGAACCTCTATCCTTACCGAGGAGAAGATAAGACAGGAGCCTGAAAACCTTGCCCGTCAGGTACGCTGGATCGATGTGAAAGAACCGGAGGTCAGAAACGGCAAGACCCTCATGACAGTTCCCCAGTTAGCGTTCTCCATTGGGTTTACAATCTGTCTAGTTCTTTTTGCCCTGATCATTGTAGATATTGTTCCCTTTGCACCGATATCTGACCACGTAAAAATAACCACCGTGCCAGGGCTTTCACAGGCCTTAAGCCCTTTGAATCAGATAAAGGCTGGAGAAGATCCCCAAATTTTGAATTATGAAGCGATTCCAAACCCAAATGAGGTGGCACCCCTTGTCACACTTGTACCATCTGGTAAACCTGGAGTTATGCTACGACAGAAACAGGAGATCAGAAGCGACCAGGAACCAGGCTTGACTCTGGTTTATGATCCTGATACTAATTTGATCCAGATACGAGCTGAGGGGACTGATCCCAGCACATCAGATACCACACATGCGTACGAAGTAAAGATTACTTCAGCTGAAGGAGTCTCATCATTCAGGATTGACTCGACTCCCGCTGTCCTTACCATTCCCGGCGGAAAAACACCTGCAGAGATACAGATCAACCGTACCTATGAGTCAGGAGCCAGGGTTCCTGTCCTCCAGGGTACAGTTTGAACTATTTTTCGGGAAAAAGAGTGATCACCTACAACTGTTGCAGGTAACATTACACCCTGCCGGTGAAATGACAGGATGGCTGAGATTATAGAGATATATTGCCTCATCAGGATACCCTGCCTCTGCAGAGGCAGCTGCTTTCCACTGTTTGAAGTCTGAATTTGACGGATCAAATGCCAGTGCCCTGGTGAAATAATCCCGTGCTTTCTGGAACTCACCCAGGTTATAGTAACTCTGTCCTCCAAAGAACCAGGCCCACTGATTGCAGGAGTACCTATTCAGCGACTGATCAAAGTTTTTTGCCGCAAGCAGATATCTGCTTTGATTTAGTGAGCAGACACCTTTTACATAGTATCCCCACGAGATTGATGGATCGAGTTGAACAGCCTTGGACAGATAGGGAGAAGCAAACTGACATTGACCAAGTCTCTGAAGGATGTCTCCCCGGTAGTAGTAAGCCCACGCATTGCCAGGATCAAGTAGGATAACCTTGTCAAATGAACAGAGTGCGTCCTGATACCACCCTAGTTCATAAAGAGACATCCCACGGTAGTACCATGCCTGTGCTGACAGAGGATCAAGCAGAACTGCCTGATCAAGATGCCTTGATGCATCACTATATGCCCCGCTATGATAGGATATCATACCAAGATTCAGCCAGGCGGTCGCATTCGTAGAATTTTGTTTCACATTATAACCCTGGATTTTCAGGTTCCAGGTTTCAGGTGCCAGTTGCTCCTGTATTTTGAGATACTGATTCCGGTAGGTCTGGTTGGTGGCTTCTCTTTCAAGTGCTTTGTTTACTGCGGTAAGAGCATTCTTGTTATCGCCCAGGTTCATCAGACTCACACTCATCTCATAGTAACTCCCGGTCCGACATGGATCAAGCCTGATACTCTCGTTTAACTGGAGATATGCCTCCTGGTATCTTCCCTCCTGATTTAGAGCACGACCATACGTATATCTTGTCCACCCATTTGAGGGATCGAGTGTGACTGACCGATTAAAGGCGTTGAGTGCATCCCCTGATCTGCCGATTCCTTGGTATGCCCTTCCCATCTCGAACCAGGCTCCTGCATTGACAGGATCTAGATCTGTTACATTTGAGAGATAGGAGAGAGCGTCGGAAAACTTCCCCATTTCAACCAGTGAACTCCCTGCAAAGTAATATGCGTTAGCATTTGTCTCATTATGACGGATTGCTTGCAGGAAGAGCGCTAGTGCCTGGGGATATTGACCCTGATCATAGAGAAGCCGGCCTTTATTAAAATGTGACCATGTATTGTTCGGATCAAGGATTACATCATGTTCTGTGCCAAGGTAGGTTAGTGGCGGTGTTTCATTGACCATGGGAGAACTTGAAGACTGATTAAACCCAGTCATTTCAGTTTTCAAAATGGTATCAACTGATGCTGTCCCTGCAGTTCCAGGTTTTGAGACCTGGGCTCCGGATATCATGCTTTGCTCTTGTAACTGGGTGGATACACATCCGGATAATAGAATCAAAAAGAATATCAGAAGGATCAGAATGGTTTTACGCATACTGGAAGT
>NZ_DATMYY010000292.1:0-6699 GCF_035560735.1 Methanospirillum sp. | reverse complement strand
ATATCGTAATAATCGGACCTGAAGATTTCGGAAAGGAGATTGGAAAGAAAGGAACATCAACAGATATCACGTTCTACAACCTTAAGAAAGGTGAAGCAACCCTCACACTTATAGAGCCGTCCCGGTATCCAGAAAAGTTGTCATCACTCTTTTACGCAGTCTCGCTTGCTGATATGGCAGTTGTTGTCATCGATAAAGTAACTGCCCAGCTCGGTGAATGTATTCTTGAACTGAACTGTGCCCATCTATCACGTGGATATTTGATTCTCAGGAATTATCTCGATGTGGCACAGATATCTCCTCTTATCAAAGGAACTGTCCTTGAACAGTACAAGGTACTTCCAGATGATCTAAACGTCCTTCGTGAAACACTTCTGGAAGATGCTGCTGCACTTCCAGCAGTTAAGACGGATTCTCCAGGAATAATCCCCATCGACCACCATTTCAACGTGAAAGGGATCGGGACTGTGATCCTTGGCTGTGTACAGGAGGGCACGGTGCACAAACATGATCAGGTAACGATTCATCCGCTTGGTAAATCAATCCAGATTCGCTCTATTCAAAAACACGATGACGATGTGAATGAGGCACATACAGGAGACCGGGTCGGGCTTGCTCTCAAGGGGATTGAATCTGATGATCTTGACCGGGGATATGTGCTTACTGCATCATCAGATATTCAGAGTAAATGCGAAATTACCGGGACAGCGAAGATCATTCAGTATTGGCCAGAACCGCTCAAGGAGCAGATGGTTCTCTACGCAGGTCACTGGATGCAGTTCCTGCCCTGTCGGGTTCAGAAGGTTGCTGCTGGAGGAGACTGGAGGTCAGCAGAGATAACGCTCTCATTTGAGAAAGAACTCATCTTTAAATCAGGAACAGTCATTATCCTTCATTACCTGGAAGGAGAAAAACTCAGAATCGTTGGAACCATTCAACTTGCTTAATACGGGCTCGTGATACCGGTCATGAGAGGACAACAAGAGAGAACCCATCTCCCACAGCCTGATTTTCTTCCTGTTTCCCGGGATGAACTTGAGAGTATCGGGATTGATCATCCTGATATCATCCTAATTTCAGGGGACGCATACCTTGATCACCCTGCATCTGCGACCGCCCTTCTGGGAAGATCACTCTGGGATGCCGGATACACAGTAGGAGTTATCTCCCAGCCTGATATCAGGGAAGAGGAGGCATTCACTACATTGGGTCCACCAGGCCTCTTTTTTTCAGTATCAGGTGGATCGATGGATTCGATGGTGGCCCATTACACACCGGCACGGAAACGCCGGAGTGAGGATGCTTTTTCTCCAGGAGGCCGCCTGTTAAGACCTGACCGTGCAACCCTCGTGTATACCGATCTGATACACAGGATATACCCTCACTCACCTCTTGTTCTTGGAGGAGTCGAGGCATCCCTGCGAAGATTTGCTCATTATGATTACTGGTCAGATAAGATTCGCCAGTCCCTCCTTGCTGATGCACCAGCCGACCTCCTGGTTTTCGGGATGGGTGAACAACAACTCATAACCCTTGCCGATGATCTCAAAAGCGGCAAAGATATAAAGACAATTCATAACCTTCCCGGTACTTGCTGGAAGATAGCCCCAAAGAAGTGGGAAGAAAAGAAGGAAGAGATAAACCAGGAAATCCTTGAGATTCCCTCATTCACTGATGTCAGTTCAAATCCCCTCCTGTATGCACAAAGTCATATTCAGATATTGAATGAACAAAACCCATACCAGGGAAAGATAATACTACAGCGTCACCCAAAAACCTTCATTATCCAGAACAGGCCTGCACTCCCTCTCTCTTCTGAACGGCTTGATCAGATCTATGATCTCCCATACAAACGGAGGGCACATCCATCATACCAGGATCCGATTCCTGCACTCGAATCAATCAGATTTTCAATAACTTCTCATAGGGGGTGCTTTGGGAACTGTTCATTCTGTGCTCTCGCCATGCACCAGGGGAAAATAATCCAGAACAGGAGCAGGGAGTCAGTACTCAGAGAAGTAAACCGGATTGCAGATATGAAAGAATTCAGAGGAACGATCTCTGACATCGGCGGACCAAGCGCAAACATGTACGGTGACTGGTGTGAACGCTGGAGTTCACAGGGGGCTTGTTCTGATCGTGAATGCACTACATGCCAAGCCCGGAGATCCGCAATCTCACAGTACCTTTCCCTTCTTCGTGAAGCCCAGGATGTTCCTGGGGTGAAACATGTCTTCATCGGTTCCGGCCTCAGGTATGACCTGATCCCTGACGAACCTGACATTATGCAACAGATATGCTCCCATGTTTCTGGACAACTGAAGATTGCCCCTGAACATATCAGCCATGATGTAACCATTCTGATGAACAAACCAGACCTTACCGTATTTGATTCATTCCGAAAAAGGTTTGAAGAGGCACAGAAAGGGAAAGATTCACGGCAGTATATTATCCCGTACCTGATGGCAGGCCACCCGGGATGCACTGTCAGGGATATGATCATGCTTGCAGAATATCTCCGGGACCACCATCTCTATACTGAACAGGTACAGGATTTCACTCCTACACCCATGACAACCTCGACATGCATGTATGCAACAGGCATCGATCCAAGGACGGGGAAAAAAGTGCATGTAGCAAAGGGAGATGAGAAAAGGATCCAGCGGGCATTTTTATCCTGGCGTGATCCTGCCGGATATGACCTTGTCAAAGCAGGACTCAGGCAGGAGAGACGTGAAGACCTCATAGGAAACGGACCTGACTGTCTCATCAGAAGGAATAGCAATCCAAAAGAGCGTACTTCTGAAAAATTCCATCACGTGAGACCGAAAGGAAAGAGTATCGGGAGTATGGCGGCTCGCAGCCACCACCATGACAATCAGTGATCTTCTTCGGGAATCTTCATCCCACAGGCAGTACACTCCTCAATACTTTCCGTATAGGTCCGGTATGCATCAGCGAGAACAGTTGATTGTGATGTGAGACCAGCGATTAGGATGGCTTCGAGAATCTCATCTTTTGTTGCTCCCTTCCTGATAGCAGCCTGCACATGATAATCGGTGCAATGATTACAGCGAAGTGCTGAAGAGACTGCTAAGCTGATGAGTTCCACGTACTTCGGCTCGAGCGTGCTTGTCTTGAGAACTGATGTTTTATAGAGAAGATGAGAGACCAGTACTTCTGGCCGTTCAGCCATACGCTCAAATATTAAGGGAATCCGCCCATTTTCTGCAAGAATGGCATCCATCCAGGACTTAGCAGTCTCAGCTGCCCCTGACTCGATAACTTTTTTGATGATCTGTTCGTATCCTTCAGTTGGTTTTCCCATCTATGCCTCCATATCCGGTGTTCACCGGCAGATAGTGTAGTATCTGTGGACCAGATATCTGAAGGTATGGAAACTGAGAGATCTCGAGCACAATAACTTCAAATAGAGTAAATTCATCTCTTGTATACGATGAATCGATATCAGATTATTCTCATTGCAGGAGTACTTGCAGGGTTACTACTCGTTGCGGGATGCACAGAGCAGACAGCTCCCAAATCAGGGCAGACCCTGCCACCGACACCTGCGCCCACATCAATCGTAACACCACCACCAGTCACACAGGCTCCGGCCACACAGACACCAGCTCCGTCCCTCTTTGATAATCAGGTTATGGAGCCACCAGCAGAACTAGGGGTGTCGGTATCAGTCCAGAAAGACCCGGTGTACTCCAACATTACCATAACTTTTGACGGGGGAAGGGGCCAGACACTTGTCCAGTCAATTCAGGCCAGGATCACCTTGAGTGACGGCAGAGTCATCGAACAGGACCTCGGTAAACAGAAAGGTAATGAGATAACAACTGTCGGTACGAAAGGAACTGACCGGGTTCAGGTCATCGTCAAATACATGAACGGTGATTCATATCTCATTCTTGATAAGAAGATAGAACTCGAACGGGCAGGCCTTGCTACTGCAACACCAACGAAAGCTGCCACAGTGACGAACAACAGTGATCAGGGACTGTACGAAGGTCCGGTCACCCAACCACCAAACAGTCTGTCTGTCACTGTTGATGTAAATAAAGAACCAATATACCGGGTAATCACTGGAACATTCAGAGGAGGACATGGGCAGTCCCTGGTCAGTTCAATTGATATGAGAGCCAAACTTGGCAACGGTGAACTGGTGACCAGGCAGATTGCAAACAACATCGGGGCTATCGGAGAGATCCAGGGATCAGACGGGACTGATCATGTCCAGGTGATCGTTTCATTCAAAAACGGTGAAACATACAAAATCTTTGAGAAGACATTCGGACCAAGAGGGTAAGAGGCAAGTCCCTCTTAACCAAAATGTCATTTTCTTTTTATCTGAATTACAAAGGCACAAAGCAATCCCAGAATCACCAATGCCGGGGTAAACCCTGCTTCTGGTGTAGGAGTAGAGGTTGGAGTGGGTTCAGAGGTTGTCAGTATCGGTGTCGGAGTTGCAGTGGGTATTGGCTGGAGATATATGGAAACAGGTACTCGCTGTCCAGCCGACAGGATGACCTGGCTTTGTGCATTCTGATACCCAGGGAGATTAAATCCGATCAGATAGGAGCCCTGCTCAAGATCTCCTGTTGTAACCGGAGTGATTCCATATGACATCCCATTAATGGAAACAGCCGCCCCTGCAGGATTTGATGAAATATCAAGGGTTCCGGTTGTTACTGGATCAAGAGTGATCCGGACCTTGTTTTCAAGATTCGGGGTGACATAGATTTGCTGAACTGAATCTTTGTAACCTGGCATGGTCACCTTGATCGTCCTGCTGCCTGAGTTAATGGTCCTGATGGACATGATTCCTGACTGATCAACTACCCCTGCCGATACATTATCAATACTCACTGTTGATCCAGGGGGGCTCACGGCAAGAGAGAGAGAGCCGGTGAGGTTTAACGGAACAACCTGAAGGGTTCCTCTTACAACCATAGTCTCTCCTGCTTTGGGACCTTTCACCAGTGTTTCATGATATGTAGAATAGCCCCCGGCCTCTATGCGAAGTTCGCGGGTCACTGGTTTCTCAAAGACATCAACAGGGATCTTCAGTGAGCCTTCCCTGATTGTTCCAACAGTCTGGTTATCAAGAAATACCGTGGCACCTTCGACATTAGATCTGAACTCAAAAAAACCGCTTCCAATAGGACCAGGGGGAGCCTGATTATTTACTCCATTTTGAGGAGATATTGCCCCTGGAGTGTCTGCAACACAGATGCCGCATGAGATCAATGCAATTATCATGACAAGAATTTGATTGTAGTAAAAACTCATAAGCCCACCAATATTCAGATATTTCTGACCAGCAGGGTGATGGATATCATGTGCCGCCAGTACGAAGATCTGAGGGAACAATAGGGTAAAACTCTTTGCTATTGATGACCCGCTCAACCAAAGAGAGAAATAATAGGAGAGGCTTCAGGGTTTTTGTTTTCTGAAAGCCCAGACTCCGATCAAAACACAGCAGAGAACGAGTACAACAACCAAAATGAAAACCCCATATAATATAGAACTATTTTCCTGGGGCTGTACTGGTTCTGGTGATGGCGTGACATCAGGGCAGGTTGGTGTCGGAGTTGGAGGAAGTGAGACTAATACCGCATCCACCTGGCTCGGTTCAGCACCCACAACTGATACCTCACTCCCCCAGTCCTGATATCCTTCCTTTGTGATCTTCAGGGTCAGATTTCCAACCGGAACATTAGGGATTGTAAGAGGTGTGAGACCGGCATTGCGGTTATTCAGATATACCCCTGCACCTTCGGGTGTGGAATTAATATGAACATCCCCTGTAGTCGCAGGTTCAAGCTTCACCCGGTATACGGTGACTGCATTTGAAGAGACATACTGCTGCTGGGTGATTGAAAGATTGCCCGCCCGTTTTACCGTGAACTCATACAGTCCAACAGGAACAGTCTGAATCTGAAGATTACCTGAGTCAGGAGTTACCCCTTTCTTTACACCATCAAGATACAGTTCAGCACCAGCAAGCCCGCTCTCAAATGAGATGATTCCCATCCGTTCATATCCGGTTTTATTCAGATTAACCAGAACAGTTACTGTTTTCTCAGGGACCAGGGCTGGGACCGGTCCGAGATATGTCTGGTACCCTGTGTATTCGATGATGAGATTTGAATACCGTGGAGTCGCCATCACATCTATTGGAATCGTGATGGCCCCATTCTGAATAAAACCCATGAAAACCTGATCCAGGTATACCCGCGCCCCATCAACCGGAACCTGAATCTGAAGATACCCAACAGTGGCTAGATCAATTCCCCCGTTTTCAGCACCTGTGACGATGCCGGAGGAGAAGAAGGCTGGCATAACCAGCAGTACAATCAGGAAGAAATACCTGTTCACTACACATCAACCCTTCGTTCAGTGAGGATGGGTCTTCAAAAATCATAACATTTTGCGTGTCTGCCAGATTGTCAGAACTTCAAAGATGAAACATTCTGAAGATCACACTTAGGACCAGAATCTCATACAAAAAAGATCGAACAATTCTAAAATTCCAATTTGAGTAATGTATATCATCATATGATTCATACCAGGGTTTTTATTGATATCATCATCAACAACATATGTGAATAAAGAGAGATGTAGTCTTAAAAACTCAAATCGAATCGAATTTCAGCCCAATGTACAAACCATACCATTACGTTGAGT
>NZ_DATMYY010000291.1:0-49227 GCF_035560735.1 Methanospirillum sp. | reverse complement strand
AGGTAATTGTCGAAGATAATGCCAATTAATCATATTTTATTCTGCAACCGTTATGATTCCGTTATTTATACAGAGAAGCCCTTCCTTGACCATACCTGCAATTATTCGTCTCATTCTCTGTGTATCCTCTTCGGAATTTTGTATTATTTCCTCAAGGGGTGAACTTTTTGTAGCAAGCAATTTTTTAAGAAGAGAACTTCTGATTTGGCGATCTGACCCATTAAACGCCGATTGTCTGGAATAATGGCTGCTTTTTCTGTTTGGGTTTTCAATCCTCCCGGCAAGCCAGGTACCGTAGTCCATAAGAGCATAATACCATTCACGGGGATTCCCATGATCTAGTGTTTTCTCTACAAGGGGACGAATTTCTGAATCCGCAATCTTCTCCTTACCAGCAAAAAAATGATGAATAAACACCCGTCTGATGTTGGTTTCAATAAAAACAACGGGTTTGTTGAAGGCAAAAGCAGTGATCGAGCCCGCAGTAGCGCTGCCTATTCCGGGAAATGTTACCAGGATTTCTGGATCTGCGGGGAGCGCACCGTTCCAGTCGTTTACAACCGAACGCGCGAATCCATGTAGATACTTTGCCCTTCTATTATACCCAAGGCCCTGCCATGTTACCAGTACATCTGTCAGAGAAGCATCAGCGAGAGATATAAAATTCGGGAACCTGCTAATAAAAAGAGGGAATTTTTCCATAACTCTCGAAACCTGGGTCTGTTGAAGCATGATCTCAGACACTACGACCCTGTATTGGGTTATCTCATCGCGCCATGGCATGGGGCGCCTCATTCTGGTGTAAAACCCACGGATAATATCAACAAACGCTTCTATATCATCAGGATCAGAACCCTGGAAGGTATGGACGACCCCAGTTTCGAGTTGGTGTTGAGTCAATGGATATATTCTCCCAATATCGCTGAAAGAATTACATCAAAGACGGAGACTTCATCTCCTCCTGAAAAGTTCTTCAAGTTTTGACCTGGTGAATGAAACGATAGTGGGTCTTCCATGTGGACAGGTATATGGTTCAGAGGTGCGGGAGAGTTGGCTGATGATCTCCTCTCCCTGTTCTGGTGTAAGGATGACCCCTGCCTTTACTGCGCCACGGCAGGCAACCATTCGGGAGACAGATTCACTCATCCTGTTCTCTTGTCCTCCACCAAGCGCACTGGAGATGATCTCCTTTATTGCATCAGGGTCCTCACACCGTCCAAGTACAACTGGAACACTTCTCACACACCAGGTATCTTTCCCAAACGGTTCAAGGTGAAATCCTTCCTTTTCGAGATCTGGTCTGATCTCACTGAGAAGATGGACTTCTGATGTGCTTAACTGGAGAACGATGGGAACGAGCAACTCTTGTGAGAGGGTTCCCTCTCTCTGTTCCCTTTTTAATTGGTCATATCTGATCCGTTCATGGGCTGCATGTTGATCGATGAGGATTAGATCACCTGAACTATTTGAAGCCAGAAGATAGGTTGCAGCAACCTGCCCGATATAGTTCAGAGTAGGGAACTGTGATTCTTCTTCTGCTCCTGTAGGTTCCATCAAAAGACGAGTCTGCCTGAGTTGTCGTGCAGTTGTACGGTATCCGGCAAGGGTAGCCTCACAGACACGCTGCGCTGGTGTTTCAGATATCCGGTATATTTGGCCCGGGCTTTGATTCTCTTTATCATCAGCCACAAGATGGAGTTCACTCTTAATGGATACACCTGAATGAGAGAGATCCTGGTTCTGCAGTGCTTCTTTGACTCTAGTAGCGATGAACCTGAGAAACTCAGGTTCATCAGATATTCTGATCTCCCGTTTGGTCGGATGGATATTTGTATCAACACGGGCAGGATCCAGATCTATTTTCAGAATCGCAACTGGAAACGAATGTGACGGGATAAGTGTACCATACCCTGATCGTATTGCCCCGGAAATGCGTGATGAGACAATCATTCTACCGTTGACCGCAACCAGGATCCGCTGGGTGTTCTGCCTGATAAGTTCTGGATGTGAGATGTATCCTTCCAGGGAAATTCCATTCTCTTCTCCACTTACCTTGATCATCTGTCCTGCTTCATCAGGCCTCAGCGCCCGCAGTACCTCTTCGAGGGTCCTGGTTCCATGACTGGTGGATTTTTCCTGTCCGTTTAGGAGGTATCTGAAGGTTAGTTCCGGGTACAAAAGGCTGAATACCTCGATCACCGATGATATCCGGGAGAGTTCTGTGGCAAGGCTCTTGAGAAATTTTCTCCGTGCAGGAGTGGTAAAAAAGATCTCTTCCACTGTCAGGTTTGTTCCGACAGGTGCGCCTGTTGCACCATGCTCAAGGATCTCCCCCCCGCTGATAATCAGGCGGGTTCCTGCATCTTCATCCTTCGAACGGGTTACCACGGTCACGTATGCGATGGCAGCGATGCTGGCAAGTGCCTCTCCCCTGAACCCAAGCGTAAGACAGGTATTTAGATCCTCTACAGTCTGGATCTTGCTTGTTGCATGAGGAGAGAAGGCTAGTGTAACTTCATCTGTTGGTATGCCACAGCCGTCATCAATAATGCGTATCCTGGTAACCTCTTTCCTGTTTGAATTAATCTCAACAGTAATTGTGGTTGCTCCGGCATCAATGGCATTTTCAATGAGTTCCTTAACAATAGATGCAGGACGTTCAACCACTTCACCTGCTGCTATCTGATTGATTGTATCGCCGTCTAGTAGCCGGATATGGGGATTACCCATTTCTGTCACTGTGGATCCTTTGTCCTGTTCTTAAGATCAGCAAGCAGGGAGAGGGCCTGAAGAGGAGTGAGCGAGTTCACATCTATTGAATCTAGTTCTTCCCTGATGGGATCAGGTTCTGGTGCCATGGCTGAAGGGGCAGCGGGTGCATCGAGCAGGATCATCTGTGTATATCTTTTCACACCACCCCCCGGAGACTCCTCTCCCCTCATGACCTTCTTCATCAGATCTTCAGCACGCATGATCACGGGAGCAGGAACTCCCGCAAGTGATGCTACGTGGATACCATAACTGCGGTCGGTTGCACCGGGTATAAGTTTCCTAAGAAATACCACATCTTTATCTGTTTCCCTGACTGCAAAGTGGCAGTTTCGCACCCTTTTCAGATCCTCTTCCACTCCGACGAGTTCATGGAAATGGGTAGCGAAGAGGGTTCTCGGCCCTTTACTCTTCTTTCCATGCAGGTGCTCAAGCACTGACCTGGCAATACAGTACCCGTCAAGCGTGCTGGTACCTCTCCCGATCTCGTCGAGAATTACCAAACTCTGATCAGTTGCGTGGTTCATGATTGTGGCGAGTTCGAGCATCTCCACCATGAATGTACTCTGCCCGCTTGCGAGGTCATCAAACGCCCCGACCCTGGTAAAAATCCGATCTACGAGGCCCACTTTTGCGTATGTTGCAGGGACAAAACTCCCCATCTGTGCCATAACAATGATCAGAGCAACACTTCGCATATACGTGGACTTTCCAGCCATGTTTGCACCTGTGATGATCAGGATCTGCTCACCAGAAGCACTCATTTCTGCATCATTTGGCACAAAACCTGTCTCTAGCGAGGCTTCTACAACCGGATGACGTCCCTCCCGTACCAGAAGAACAGGCTCATCAGTCAGGTGGGGTCTCACGTACCTGAATTTTAGTGCAGATTCAGCGAGACCCGCAAAGAGATCGATTCTTGCGATTGAATGGGCTGTCTCCTGAAGAGCCAAGACATGCTCACGCAGAGTAGCAAGAAGGGCAGTATAGAGTTCCTCTTCCAGACTTAACAGGCGTTCATCAGCGGTTGCTATCTGTGACTCTACTTCACGAAGAGCTGGTATTGTAAATCGCTCACCATTTGCTGTTGTCTGGCGGCGTTCATAATCATCAGGGACTGATGATAGATTTGCTTTGGTGATTTCTATGAAAAATCCGAAAACTGCGTTATACTTGATCTTTAGTGACTTTATCCCGGTCCGCTCTTTCTCCTGCTGCTCCAGGTCGGCGACCCACTGACGTCCATCCCTTGAGATCAACCGGAGCCGGTCGAGCTCTTCGTGGTATCCATCCCTGATGACTCCACCTTTTCTTATCAAAAGAGGTGGTTCGTCCACGATGGCCTGTCCGATCAGGGTGACAAGAGTCTGAAGATCCGAAATTCCATTGACTGACTTCTTGATCGATTCAGGGGTATCTGCAAGACTATCAAAGAGTTCCCTGACAGATAAAGCCGCAGTGAGGCCATTACTTAATGTTACCAGGTCACGCGGGCTTGCATTTCCAAATGATATTCTGCCGGCAATGCGTTCAAGATCTGCATACCTGTAAAGGAGTTGCCTGAGGTCCTGGCGCAAAAGAGTTTCATGAGTAAAAAATTCCACTGCATCAAGGCGCTGGTTTACGGCTTCGACTGATTTTAACGGTGCAGTTATCCATCGCCTGAGCAGACGCCTCCCCATGGGGGTCTGGGTCATATCAATGGTTTTAACCAGTGTTCCCTCTTCAGTTCGATCACGAATGTTTGAGACAATCTCAAGGTTCCTGAGAGTGACTGCATCAAGCACAAGATACTCTGACTGTAGATTTCGTGAGAGGGATCTGATATGTGAAAGAGGATCGAACTGTGTCTTCTGGGCATACGCAAGTGCGGCTCCTGCAGCGACTGTGGCTGCAGGAATATCGCAACAACCAAGAGAATCCAATGATTGCATACTGAACTGCCGGCAGAGGAGATCCTCTGCCGCCTGATGATCAAAGAGGGAGATATCCTGTGGTGATATGAGAGGAATAAGGCGGTTTAGTTTTCCCTCTATCTCCTGTTCAGCCCCTTTTGGTGTAATGCACTCGGCAGGCCTGAACCTGACCGCCTCCGCTCTCAGTTCCTCACCGTGCCCTTCAGCAGGCACTTCTGATATCTGAAAATCTCCTGTTGAAATATCGAGAAATGCTATGCCTATCCGCTTTCGTTTCTTATCAAGGACTGCTGCCATCAGGTAACGGGCTCCTTCTCCCGGGAGAAGGGCAGCATCTATCACGGTTCCCGGTGTGACCACCCTAACAACATCCCGTTTTACAATCCCTTTTGCCTTCTTGGGGTCTTCGATCTGCTCGCAGATGGCAACCTTGTATCCCCGGCTTATCATCCGGGAAAGATACCCATCAAGTGCATGATACGGGATACCAGCAAGCGGAATATCCTGGCCGTCAGGCATCCTTCCACGGGACGTAAGTGTAATCTCCATCTCTCTGGAGCATATCTCCGCATCCTCACAGAAGGTCTCGTAAAAATCACCCATCCGGAAAAAAATGATGCAATCCGGGTACTGTCGTTTAGCCTCGTAAAACTGCTGCATTGCCGGGGTTACCTTTCCCGGCTTTTCGCGCAGACCATTGCCTGATTCCTGGGATGATGTCATATATGGAGGAGTTCTCTCATGCCTGGTGTTCTGATATCTGTCTCTCTCACTAGTGAAGGAAAGGAGCGTAACCTGATATTTACGTCAATAAACATTTGGTTGCAATGCGATAAACACCCTCTCATCAGCCATTCGGATCCATTTTCAAGCCTTATGTCTGGATGGTGACTCTGAAGAAGGGAAGGGAGGTTAATACCCGATGCAGAGCAGATATTGATAATATGAAAGTTGCCATTATCGGCGCTTCCGGCTATACCGGGGGGGAGCTCTTCCGGCTCCTGCATACACATCCCCGAGCCGAAGTTGTCTGTGCAACCTCCCGGCAGCTGGCCGGAAAACCGGTGACCTCCCGGCATCCCCACCTCACCGGGTTTACTGATCTGACCTTTACAAACCCGGAAATCGCATCCATAGACGTGGATGTTGCCTTCCTGGCAGTACCTCATACAGCGGCAATGGCATATGCCCCTTCCATGGTTGAACAGGGGATAAAAGTCGTTGATCTCTCAGCTGACTACCGTCTTCCAAAGGATGTGTTCGAAAAGGTGTACGGGGTCCCTCATACTGCATACTTCCCGGCTCCGTACGGACTCTGTGAACTACACCGTAATCAGTGTAAAAATGCATCCTTTGTTGCAAACCCAGGGTGCTTCCCTACTGGTGCCACTCTGGCAGCAGCACCTCTTGCAGGACGTGCTCACACGATCATTTATGATTCAAAGTCAGGGGTCTCTGGAATGGGAGACAATGCTTCTGAAGGATCTCATTATCCAAATGTAGGAGACAATTTCATTGCGTATAAATGGACGAGTCACCGGCATCTTGCTGAAATGCGTCAGGAGATTGGATTTTTAAAGTCAGGAGCTAAGGCATATTTCACTCCCCATCTCCTCCCTGTAAACCGTGGTATCCTGACCACTGCTCATATACTTCTGAATGAGCCGATGGAACAGAGGGAAGTGGAGCGGCTCTACCATGATTACTATAAAGGCGAACCCTTTGTCAGGTACCAGCGCCCATCCCTGAACTCGGTACGTGGGTCTAACTTCTGCGATCTGATGGTAGAAGCATCAGAAGAACGGGTTGTTGTTGTATCGGCAATAGACAATCTGGTCAAGGGTGCTAGCGGACAGGCAATACAGAATATGAATCTCATGTGCGGATTCAACGAGACAGAAGGATTATGGAGTCCGGCGATTCTGCCGTAGAGTAACAATGTTAGTAAAGGATGCAATGACCCCGGACCCGGTGACCTGCAGTGTTGATGACACTGTCTCTTCAATCGGGGGAGTGATGAGGACGAAACATATCGGAGGTATTCCGGTGATGGATGGAACCCGTCTCGCAGGAATGGTGACTGAAACCGATCTGCTGAAACTTCTCATGACGAAAGGTCCGTCTGATGACCTCTGGCTTCCATCACCGCTTGAGGTGATAGAACTCCCGATTCGTGAGTTCATAAACTGGGAACGCACCAAAGAGGCCCTCACTGATATTGGCAGTAAAAAGGTGGGAACGATCATGAGCAGCCCGATCATAACCATAACATCTGAAGAGGATATTGAGGCTGCTGCAGATCTCATGCTCAAAAAGAAGATCGACCGGCTTGCGGTAGTGAGCGGTGAGATTCTGAAAGGCATCATCACCAGGGAAGATATTGTCTGGGCGATTTCAGGCGGAAAAGGAACGGACGCTCATGAGTGAGATGCAGTCTATCTGTTCAGTTGATGGTGTGACTGCAGCAGGCATCAAGGAAGGGAAGTATGGCCTTGCCCTAATTAAGGCAGAGGGTACTGCAGCTGCTGCTTTTACAAAGAATATCGCCCGTGCAGGCCCGATCATCCTGATGCAGGAACGGATAAAACGAGGACGGCTTGCAGCAATTATTTCAAATAGCGGATGTGCAAATGCCCTGACCGGGCAGCGGGGTATTGATAATGCGGGGGAGATGGCTTCAATCGCTGCAGAAGAACTCTCACTCGATCCGCTTGAGGTTGGAGTCGCAAGCACTGGAGTAATCAGCAGGTACCTTGACCTTCCTCTCATCAGGGACCAGTGCCACCGGATTGCTCCTCTTCTTGAGCACAGCCCTTCTGCAGAGATCAGTGCTGCAAAAGCGATCATGACAACTGACCTTGTTGAGAAGCACTCTCGTGTAACCCGTGAAGGATTTACCGTTGGTGGCATCTGCAAGGGTTCTGGAATGATAGCCCCCAATATGGGGACCATGCTCGGGTACGTCTATACCGATGTAGAGATCAGTGCATCAGATCTTCAGACCGCTCTGAAGACGGCGGTTAAGAGGAGTTTTAACCGGGTAGTTGTGGATGGGGACACGAGCACCAACGATGTTGTCTTCTGTACCGCAACCGGTGCTGCCGGAAAAGTGCCACTGAATGAGTTTACAGCAGCACTTGAGGAATGCTGTGTCAGCCTCGGGCGACAGGTTGCTAGCGATGGTGAAGGTGCGACCAAATTGATCGAGGTAATTGTACGGGGCGCCCGCAGTGAGGATGAAGCAGATCTTGTTGCCAGAACTGTTGTTGGTTCTCCGCTGGTCAAGACAGCGATTTATGGTGAAGATCCGAACTGGGGGCGGATTGTTGCAGCAGCAGGGCGCTCTGGTGCTGAGTTTGATCCAGAGAAGGTTTCCTGCTGGATAGCAGGATCAGGACTCAAAGCAGCAGTCTGTGAGAGGGGAGTGCTTACAGAGGATCTGAGCACTGCTAAAGCCTCGCTTGCTGGACGCGAGGTTCAGATAGAACTTGACCTGGCTGCAGGAAATGGTAAGGCTATTGCATGGGGATGCGACCTGACCGAGAAATATGTCGAGATAAACGGAAAGTACACAACATGAAACGCGAAGACGTCCTCATGGAGGCCCTGCCCTATATACGCAAGTTTCACGGCAGGACCATGGTGATCAAACTCGGTGGTCATGCCATGGTTGAAGGGGAGATTCTTGATACCGTGGTCAGTGATGTGGTTCTGCTTCAGCTGGTCGGGATCAAGGTTGTTCTGGTTCATGGCGGAGGCCCTGAGATCACTGAAAAGATGAAGGCCCTTGGAAAAGAGCCAAAGTTCGTTGGCGGTCTTAGGATTACTGATGATGAGACTCTGGAAGTAGCCCAGATGGTTCTTGTCGGCAAGATCAACACCAATATTGTGTCCCTGATCTCAAAGGCAGGGGGAAAAGCAATTGGGATCTCAGGCAACGATGCAAATTTGATCATAGCACGCAAGATGGAAAGGCAGCGTGTTCGGGTAAACAACAGAGAAGAAGAGGTCGATCTTGGTCATGTGGGAGAGATTGAGACGATCAATCCTGATATCCTGAACACCCTGCTTGACAATGGATATGTTCCGGTCATAGCTCCTCTTGCGATTGATCGTGCAGGCAATGATCTCAACATCAATGCAGATACAGCCGCAGGTGAGATTGCAATCGCGCTCAAAGCCTATAAGTTTATCAGTATGACTGATGTTGACGGGATCATGGATAAGGAGCGGACAAAGGTCTTCCGTCAGGTCACCAAGTCAGAAGCAGAGCATCTGATAACAACTGGTGTGGTGTCAGAAGGAATGATCCCTAAGGTCCAGGCTGTCCTACATGCAATTCAGGATGGTGTGCCATACTCCCATATCATCAACGGGAATATCGGCCACAATCTTATCCTTGAACTCTTTACATCAGAAGGTGTAGGTACCATGATCACCATGAAAGAGGTCGGTCTCTGATGAGTGTAAAGCAGTCTTGTCAGCACCATGACTGGGTTCTTGCCTCTGTGCTGACCGGTCTGCTTATTGTGCTGATACTCTGTACCGGACCTGTTTCTGCAGGTGTCTTTTTCAAAAACGGAAGTGATGTGGTCAGTGATCATCCTGTAGAAACGATCCTCTCTGATCCAAATACCACTCCCGGAGACTACTCTGCAACTTTTTTTTATAACACGCACTGTGGTGCCTGTCATCTTGCGATGACCTACCTCAACGAATACAGTGCTGCCCATCCCGGAGTGGTGATCACCTCTTACGATCTCTTCAATAGCAGTGAGAGCAAGGTTCTGTTCGAACAGTACAAGACAGAATATCACCGCCAGTATGTCTCGGTTCCCTCGGTCTTCATTGGTAATGCGGGCCTTGAGGGAGAGTCTGCAATCAGGGAGAACTTTGATACCCTTGTAACCTGGTATGGACAGAACAAAAAAACCGGTCTATCAGGTCAGAACTCAACTCCAGTTGCTGCCAAAAAAGGGACCTGGAATGTAATCAGTATCCCCCTGGTCCTCATTGCCGGACTCGTTGATGGAATAAATCCCTGCGCATCTGCAGTGCTTGTGTTCCTACTCATCCTTTTGATGACCATCAGACAGAAACAGCGGATACTTCTGGCAGGCATTGTGTTCACATGTGCTGTCTACTTCATGTACTTCGTATCAGGTACCGGGATATACAGTCTTCCTGCAATCGCTGGTATTCTCCGGGGTTATTCTCTTATTGTAGGGATAATTGCGGTGGTAACTGGACTCCTCTGGATCAGGGATGCCATAATCTCTTCAAATGTGGCCGAGACAACTGAACAGTGGTCTTGTGGGGTACTCTGTGGGAAACTGCACACAATGACCATCCTGATTGCTTTTGGTCTGGGTCTACTCATCGGGGTCCTTGAACTCTCATGTACCGGTGGAATTTACCTGGCAATCCAGGATATGATATCTTTCAGGGTGGACATTGTACAGGGTCTCGTGTATCTGTTCCTGTACAATCTCGCCTTCATCATGCCACTCCTGTTGATAACACTGCTCTTCTATTGGTGGATTCCGGCGGAAGATACTGATGAAGGGTCAGGAAGGAATCCGGGAAGGTTTAGATTGTTTACCGGAATGTTATTGCTGGTCTTCGCATTTCTTGTCATGTCCGGTCTGTATTGAGATAGTTGTCACTCACTTCCCCTCTTTTTATCCTGAAGACTCTCGCTCATCCTGATAAGCGTTGTAAAGATGTTCCTTATTGGACCGGGATCAATACCTGACAGTTCAGCCTGTCTGGCAACGTGGTTCAGGACCACTTCCACGCGTTCAGGATCCCGGGTGGGAGCACCGACAGCCGCCTTTTCCTCTGCGATTTTTATAGATATATCCATCCGCGCTTTAATCAGCCTCATGATCTCAAGATCAACAGCTTCTATCTCACCCCTGAGTTTCTCCAGTGACATTTTATGAGTACAGATATCTGCCTGGCTGAAATAAGGGCGTCGGGTCATTGTGGTACAAGTGCCTTGACATGAACTGATGACCCTGATTTTTAAGACCTGATGCTAAACCTGATACCCATGCATATCTGGGAACAAATACCGCAGCGAGAGAGACGCGATCTCCTGATCGCCTGGCTTGCACTTTCTGCGGCGTTCACCGTGGCTATGATCGGGACGAGCAGACTCATACCAACTCTGATCCTTGAAATGTTCGTGATCTCAATGATCACTGCGGGAGTGGCGTTTATCGTCCACGAGATGGCTCACAAATTCACTGCAATGCGGTATGGATACTGGGCAGAGTTTCAGATGAACCCTACCATGCTTGTGGTTGCAGTCGCGGTAGCTGCTCTCGCAAAAGTAGTATTTGCTGCACCCGGAGCAACCATGATCTACGGTTCTCAAATATCAGAGGAGGAGAATGGAAAGATCTCACTGGCAGGGCCCCTGAGCAATCTGCTTCTTCTCATCCCGTTTTCACTCCTGCTGATAGTCGGAATAAATATTGGCATATTCGAAGTTGCTCTTGTGGGCATTATGGGAATCAGGATCAATGCAATGATAGCGGCATTCAACCTCCTGCCTCTCGGTCCACTGGATGGAGCAAAAATCCTTCCCTGGAACACCCCTGTATACATTGCGATGGTGCTCATTGCGTTTGCAATTCTCTTTTCAGCCCTGAATTATAATCTTGCAGGACCTTTCTTCTAAATTCCTTTTTTGTTCAACCCATATGTGAACGAAGATCACAGAGTCTGTAATTTTATATCATGAGCGTCCATCCATCAGTTTTGAAAGTGGTGGATTTCTCCGCAAGTCCAGGAAGGAAACAGTGAGCTTATGATCAGAGTTTTTTTGAGGTCTTGAGGGAGTGGTAGAGACAGAATTGGTAAGGATTGGGTGCAGACCTCTCCAGGGATGCAAAGCCTGTAGCCGGTGCTATGAAAACCAGAATAAAGAATGCATCATCGGATCAGACTCTCTCAATGAGTTTGTACAAAAGATGATTGAGGCAGATGGCATTATCCTCGCATCCCCTACGTACTTCGCAGATGTAACTGCTGAAATGAAAGCATTCATTGATCGATGCGGAATGATTGGAAAGGCAAACGGAGATCTCTTTCAGTGTAAAGTGGATGCAACTGTAATTTCTATGCGCAGGGCAGGGGCTATTCATGCTTTAGATACCATCAACCACTTCTTTCTGACCTCCCAGATGATCATTCCCGTGTCCAGTTACTGGAATGTGGGCCTTGGTAGCGGACTGGGCGGCGTTGAAGATGATGAAGAAGGATTTGCAACGATGGAATTGCTGAGTCATAACATGGCATGGCTTTTAAAAAAGATACACTCATAAATGTCTTCTTTTTGTGGCTCAGGCTGCCGGCAAGGATATCATCAGCAGAAACAAAAGAAATGTGGAGTCCTCCATGGTTCTGGAAGAAGAGATCTATTTTTCATCACATGATATTGCAAGGGAATTTGTAAAGGTCCTGAAGGATATGGGAATATCATCCCAGGTACGACAGAAATTTTCCCTTGATGTACGGTTGATGCTCAGTGGAACCTACCTGAATCTCGCTGCTATGTTTGATAGCATGATATCAGATCCACAGACCACAGAGGAGGAGTCAGAATCTTTCGCCATGGCCCGTGATCAACTGACTCCACAACGCGATGCAATCGCACAGGCGCTTGAGAAGTACCAGGTGGGAGATCGAGTGGGATCAGGTGTGATGGATCTCGTCACAGGAGACCGTACACTTGATGGAGATGAGGGCGAAGATATTCTTGAGCAGATCATCGAAGAAGTCTATCTTACCAGGCTGCTTCATCTGAATGAGCTCCTGGAGATTGGGGAGGACGGTCTTGTTCTTTCAAAAAAGATAGAACCTGACGAGTCAACCCTGACGGTGTTTGCAGATGAGATCCCTGAGATCAGGGATGAAATTCTTGAAAAATACAACGTGGTTAGCACCATCACAGCAGGGGATGACGGTGAATGGCTCGTCTCAATAGGTTCAGAATATGTATTCCTTGATGATCTGGATAAGATTGGGGAATTTCTTGAGAAATATGAAGTCGAAGAAGAGGATGGCGCCTCATTCTTCCCAAGACTTCAGATCAAGCACATCCTGGTATCCGAGATTCTCGCCCTTATCAAGGAAGAGGGAAAAGTCTCCAGAGAGAATATTATCAACGAGTTTGCAAACCGCGATGTAGAAACCAGCGACGACGGGGCGAAGATTGCACTCCATTTGAGCGGTGAGTACATCGATGCAATTCTGGATGATCTCAAAAAGGTCGGATTTCTCAAAGGAAAGGATCAGAAACTGCGAATTGCAGTCTGATCTTCTTATTTATTCTGTAGTGATCTCCAGTTGTCTGAGAAGAGGTACTGGGGATTGAAGAGGGCAGTCAGACGGAAAACAATATTCTGGGCTTTTTCTTCATCAATGATAGTCTGGATCATATCCTCAAAATCTATCCAGACGACTTCATCATCTCCGGCTGCGAATTTTCTGCTTGACTGGTTGAGGAACTCGGTTAGTGAGAACGTTAAGAAGCCAATCATAAAATTATTCTGGATGCCTGCATTTGTCCGGTCAAGAAGAGAGACACAGTCTGAAGGGATTTCCATGATACCATAGACCTCGTCTACGACCATTCCGAATCGTGTTGAGGAGTCGTTCTCAGGTATAAATACAATGATCTTCTTCTTTGTCCCTTCTCCAGAAAGTGGAATGATACGTCTGATATCTATCACTTTGACGACATCACTTCGCAGATTGAAGACCCCTGGAATATAATCCGGGGCATTTGGAAGAGGAATCTTCTGTTGATCCTGCACTATCTCTCTGATGTATGAGACGTCTGCCGCATAGGTTCCTTCTCCAAGTGAGAAAAGAAGCAGCCTGTGTAACTGAACGGTTGTATCCATGTCCCCTGCCCATATCTTCTTGTGCTTCAGCCCCACGGCAGATGGCACCAAAGCAGAAATGATCTTATATTAACAATGAATCTGGATAGACCTTTGTATCTCTGTCCTGGTTAAACGAAACAATGAGATCCATCTGGTGGGACTTTGAATATGACTTCTGCTAAGGTTTAACTCAGGAAGGTATCAATATGGGCGAGACACACACTGATATAATACGTCTCCTTTAGGAGACAGGGGGATGCAGGTGGAGGAATTCCTTACCCTTGTGGAGATACAACTTGGAAGAGATCATTACCTGATAGACAGCAACATTATCGATAAGTTCATTGTTCCACTTCCGACAGTCGAGGTGTATGATGCCCCCCCGTATATTGACGGTATGGTCGAATGGAAGCAGGAGATGATCCCTGCTATTAATGTCGCACCACTTCTTGGGATGGAAAAGGCAGCAGAATCCAATCGCAGACGAACCATGATTATTCCGGCAGGAAAGGTGATGGAGACTCCCATGGCTGTTTCTGTAGATGAGGTTTCCATGATCAGAAAAGTGGAATTCAGGGAGGTTATGCCTGTGGACATATCTGCCTGTCATGGTATTGAAGACTACGTGAAAGGGATAATACGGGTTGTGGAAGAATCTGGAGGCGGCACTGAACAGATGGTTCTTCTGTACCTGAACCTGGAGAAGATGATGCGTGAACTTCTCAAAGGAAAAGTTGCACGCCCGACACCAGGGTTCTATGTATGGCGATGGGACGCCGCCATAGGTTCTCAATCAGGATAGCGCCAACTGCTGGCGTACTCATTTTTTACCGGGCATATCATACGTATATCCCATGGTGTGGACCGCTCTCACGCTTGATACCTGGCTCTCCCGTCAGCAGGCAACACTGACCGATGTTACAGGTGCAGTTCAGAATATCATTGATGAGGTAACAGGGGGGGGTGATGAAGCCCTCTTCGATCTGTGTGAGCGGTTTGACAAGATCAGGCTGGATCATCTCAGGGTTAGTGAAGATGAGATCGATGAGGCATATGAATCGGTCGATCCTGAAATCGTCGAAGCACTGACTGAAGCGTTTTCACGGATATGGACCTTTCATGAACTACAGAGGCAGAAAGATCTCTGGTTTTCCGGAACTGAAGATGGTATTACACTCGGGGTTAAAACTACTCCGCTGGAACGAATCGGAATGTACGTTCCCGGGGGTCGCGCGGCATACCCGTCAACTGTGCTGATGTGTGCAGTGCCAGCCCAGGTAGCAGGAGTAAATGAGATCATCTGCTGTACTCCTCCTCCTGCAAACCCCCTGACCCTTGTTGCTGCTGACATTGCAGGGGTGACTGACATTTATACTGTAGGAGGGGCCCAGGCTATTGCTGCGATGGCTCTTGGAACCGATACGATCAGACCGGTTCAGAAGATTGTAGGTCCTGGAAATGCGTACGTAACGGCAGCAAAGATGATGCTCAGGGGAAGGGTTGAGATTGACTTTCCTGCCGGCCCATCAGAGATCGCAATCATCGCTGATCATACAGCCCGTCCGGATTTTGTCGCTGCAGATATTCTTGCCCAGTCTGAGCATGATCCCCAGGCCGCTTCAGTTCTAATCACCACTGATCCCAGTCTTCCTGCGCAGGTCGGTGACTGGATTGAACGTCTCGTAGCTGAAGCCCCAAGACAAGAGATCATCAGGCAGGCACTTGATCAGTCAGGATATCTGGTTGTGAATGATATTGCTGATGCGATTGCGACATCAGACAAAATAGCACCAGAACATCTCTCCATCCAGGTTCAGGATCCTCTTCCCGTTCTGCAGAAAGTAAGGAATGCTGGCTCAATATTTGTCGGTCAGTATGCTCCTGTTGCCTGCGGTGATTATGCTTCAGGCACAAATCATGTTCTTCCCACGGCAGGAAATGCAAAACTCTACTCCGGGCTTAATGTATCACATTTTACCAAGACATCAACGGTTCAGATCATCTCACGTGAAGGGATAGATGCCATCGGCGATGTTGTTGAGCGACTCGCAACTGCTGAAGGGCTGCATGCTCACGCAGCATCATCCCGCATCAGAAGGGAGATTTGATCAGAACCTGATCTGCATCACTGCTTTTTCTTCGTCTGTGAGGATTTCCTGAAGGTCGAGTGGATCTGTCTGGTACACTGACATCGGATCATAATCAGGGTACAGATCGCATTTATCTAGAATATCCACGAACTCCTTGAGAAATAACCGCGGGATGATGTCGATCCTTCCGCCAAATGCCGTGCTCACCCGGTTTACCATTGTTCTGATAAACCTGTGTGATATCCGGCTCCTGTCAACCTCCCCGTATGCTTCTTCGTATACTCCGGCTATTCGGTGGGCAACCTCTTCAAGCCGATCAGGACTGAACGGTTTGAGCAGAATCTGCGGCTGCCTTGGGTTTGGGAACTCTCCTTCCTTTGGTGTCTGACCTATTCTATCGTACAGGGGAGTAACCGGCCTCATTCCACGCGGCCCATCATATAACATGGGAGTTCCTGCACAGATAAGATACCAGCGAGGCAGCAGCCCCCCGTCAATTGCATCAATTATTCTGACCAAGTTCTGAAATCCCCGCTCCCGGAGATTTCGGGGGAAGGTCTGGGTTATCTCAAGTTCATCTATGGCGACCACACACCCCTGGTATCCTGCCCCGGTTACGAACACCGGGAGTGCTTCAAGGAGAGGGAATATAGATGAGTCACCGATATCGCCTCTGATTCCTGCCTTTTGTCTCAGGTCTCTTCCGATATTGGGATCCCCACAGAGCCATCCGATGGCTGCCTGAGAAGTCCTGAAGTCTGCTGCGTTGTTTGCAAGATAATATGTTCTGATAACAGCGGCAACAGGTGCATTCAGCAGACTGATGTCAGCAAGAGCATACTCAACCTCCTGGAGGGTGAGTTCTTCAAGACGCTCAGATGGAATCGCTGACCCCTCCCGTGCACTGACCCGCTGTTCTATCCCAAACAGCCAGGCATCAATGATAGATCTGAACGCCTGCTGTTCACCTCCTGCATGAAGTGATGTTGCGATCTGAGCATACAGGGACCGAAGGCGGTGAAGAGGAGCAACCGGAGATATTGCCACGTGGGCAGTTACAAATCCTTTTTTTCGTGCAATCTCTAGGGCCCGTGCTATGAGAAATGTCTTACCGCTTCCGTACTCCCCTCTGATGAACTTGATATCTGCGCCACCTTTTGAGACAAGATCCATCTGATCAGCGATCACCTGCTCTTCAGTAGAAAGACCAACTGCGAACCTTCCAAGTCCCTGGGCAGGAACCGTCCCACGTCTGAGTGCGTTGATGATTCCGATGCTCTCAAGGACCGATGCGTCAGAGATGTCAGGGGCCTGCATATCGGTACATCTCCCCGAACTCAGAGTATCCTTCCTTGTCTGCAAGATGGATCCCATGCTCCTCAGATTTTCTCATGATTCTGTTCATAAGCCCGGCAACTCTGCGGGTTCCTGCCACTTTCCTGAGATCCATCTCATTGCAGACCCGGTGTTTTCGAAGGTATTCAACTACTGCCTCTTCACCTGGATCAAGCCATGAGAGAGATATTTGTCCTGTGTTGCTCAGAGAGCCCTGCGGTTTTGTTGCCGGACATATCTGTGACGGGATAAAGTCAGGAAGAACCTGAGTTTTAGATGCAACGAGGAGGGTAAAAAGTGATTCGGCAACACTGCTTGCATCAACTGGAACAATCGAAAGTCCGGTCAGGGCATGCTTGAGAGCTTTGTCCGGACTTCCTGCCTGGAGTTCATGCTGTGATTCCAGAGAAAGGCAGCGGGCGTATAATTCACGTCCCTTCTGGGAGAGCAGAGAAACAATCCCTTCAAACCGCTGGTTCAGAAGTGAGATAAGATCAGGATCAGGCTCTGTTAACGTCAGGATTTTTCCTGCTATCATTTCTAGATCCCTTGCCTTTCTGATCGTTTTCAGAATATATCCGAGAATTTTTTTCTGTTCCCTCTTCTCACTGTTCCGTCCGAGGTACTTGGCATAAGAAAAACCTGAGTTTGTCAGGTCTGACCTGAATGCCTGAAGGAAAAGGCGTTTTGCATCTTTATGTCTCCTTTCTTCCTCACACCACTCTGCGATTCCTACCTGAATGGCTGGATGAAGATCAGGTCTGATTCGGGTGAGTGTCTCGTCAAGTGCTACAGTACTTCCTCTGGATTTGACCAGAAGCTCACGAAAGGAGGAGAGCCATGTGCCTAAATTCAATGAATCATGGTTCTCCCTTCCAAAAAGGAATTGTGAATAAAGTTCAAGCGCTTGTTCTGGCCCTGATACTGACTCGATGAGGGAAGCTCCCTGCAACTGGTATGCCGGGTTTTCACTCCTTGCAAGCCAGGTTGACCAGACTCCGAGTGCTTCCTGGATAAGTCCCCGGGATTCAAGATATCTTGTATAGTGGGAGGCTAGTTCAGCAGAGGGGTTTTTCCTGAGATGGATAAGAAATTCCTGATCTGCCTTGTCTGGATCTATGTGAACCCGGGCTTCACAGGAGAGGATTATAAGATCGCGATCATGCTTGTTTGGAGATCTTTCAATCTCGTCAGTAAGTTCCTGGTATCTTCCAGATGCAAAAAGCAGATTGAGATATATCCTGAAGCATTCGTCAGGTGCTCCTGCCTGTTTGTATCGTGCAATCCCCTCTTCAAAAAAACCCAGAGCACTATAGCAGTGCATGAGTCCAGCAATATCTTCACCCTTGCCTGTGAATAGAACCAGTCTTTTAAGCAGACAGAGTGCAGCCCGATGATCCCCTGCTCCTGTAAGGTACCTGGCATATCGCCTGATTCCTTCTGTCTGATCCGGTGCCAGCCTGACTGCTTCAGCAAACTCTGCCCTGGCCCCTTCGTCTCCTTTCCGTTCAAGTACTTTTCCCAGGTATAAACAGACTTCAGATGAATCAGGAACCCTTGACCTGAGATCACGCAGACAGACTTCCGCTTCATCAAGGGAGCCAGTACTATACAGGCAGATTGCTTCAAGGATCCGGATTCTTGTATCAATCAACCTCTGAGGAGTGGACTGGATCAGGTCGAGGCAGGCTGAATACTGCTCCTGTTCAAAAAGTTTGAATGCCTCGGTCGTGATTCTGTCTGCGTCAGTCATGGGCTCCGATACCCAGTCGCAGACGAAGAAGAGTGGAAAGCATGGAAAATGCATCTGATGTCTGAAGTCTGGAGTCTCCGGTATCATTCCAGATAACCGGTACTTCCAGAACCTGAAATCCGGCCCTCCTCATGTGCCAGAGGAGTTCTACATCAAACTCAAACCCCCGTGCCCGTAAAGCAGGGAGAATTTTGTCGACCGCATCCTTGCGAAAGACCTTTGCTCCGCATTGAGTATCATAGAATTGCAGACCGAAAAGCAGTTTGATGATGAGATTGAATGCCCTGCTTTGGACCCTTCGTGATAGAGGCTGATGAATCTCCACAGTCGAATCAGGCATATGGCGTGAGCCGATGATCCCGGCATAATCGCCGATCTGGTTTATCAGGCGGAGCATCTCCGAATATTCCGTTGAGTTGTCTGCGTCCATAAACCCAACCAGGGGAGCTTTTGCAGCCCTGAATCCTTCATAAACCCCGCCACCTTTTCCAAGTCTGTGTGAGTAATTATTCAGACACCGAACCGTGAGATTCGGATGCCCTGATGAGAATTCTTGTATCACTTCCGGGGTCCTGTCTGTTCCATCACAGACAAAGATAAACTCTGCATGTGGGTCCGAGAGGTTTCGCAGAAGATTTCCTATCCGTTTCTCTTCATTATATGCCGGAATAACGATACTGTATCTCATCGATCGTGGCTTCCCAGCTGTTCTCCGTCAGTGGTTTTATAGATTCTGGGGACTACATCCCGCTATCGTACCGTAAATGACGCAGAACACCTGGCAAGTTCATACTTTGCGTCTGCACTGCAGACTCTCCCTTCGGTAAAGATGATCTGTCTGCCTTTCCTGACTACCCAGGCTTCTGCTATAATACACTCTCCAGCCCTGACACCCCGGAGAAATGTGGTGGTACAGGAGATGGTTGCAATCATCTGCCCGTCTTCAAGAAGAGTATAAATTGCCAATGCCATGGCCTCATCAACAAGGGAGGTATACATGCCTCCCTGGAGCCATCCCTCTCCGTTGGTCATATCGGGCCTGACGGTCATCATGAGAGATGCTTTGCCCTCTCCCCATTTTTTCGGTTCTATCCCCATAAGACAGAAAAATGGGTTTGCTTTTTGCCCTGAATTTATGACATCATCAAGATATGACATATTACTTAGGGCTTCTTTAACCGGAGGGAAGAAGATAACGATGAAAAGTTTCTCTGAAGGCTCAAATCCTTCAGGTCAGGGAATTCTCCAGGTGAGTTTTCAGACGATCCTGCCTTCTGGTCTGGGGCCGTTTGGTATTAGAGGGATCGGAGCCAACTCTTTTGCTGAGTTTATTGAGGGGAGGCATGAAGTATATCTTTATTACCGGTGGTGTGATGAGTGGTCTTGGGAAAGGGATCACCGCTGCATCAATAGGACGGCTTTTGAAAAACCGGGGATATAATGTCACTGCGGTCAAGATCGATCCCTACCTGAATATCGATGCGGGGACAATGAATCCAGCCCAGCATGGAGAGGTGTATGTTCTCCATGACGGGGGCGAGGTGGATCTGGACCTCGGCAACTACGAACGGTTCCTGGACATTGAGCTCAACTCATCCCACAATATTACCACCGGGAAGGTGTACCGCCTCGTCATCGATAAGGAACGCAGAGGCGATTATCTTGGCCAGACTGTGCAGATCATCCCGCATATCACTGATCAGATCAAGGAATGCATCAGGATTGCAGCATCAGAGAAGGTATTTGATGGGAAAGAGGCAGACATCTGCATCGTAGAGGTTGGAGGGACTGTCGGAGATATCGAGAGCATGCCATTCCTTGAATCTGTCAGGCAGATGCGCAGCGAACTGCCGCCCGAAGACCGCGCACTTGTTCATGTCACCCTGATGCCTTCTGATTCGATGGGGGATCTCAAAACCAAACCGACCCAGCACTCAGTTAAGGCACTACGTGAACTCGGGTTGTTTACTGATATCATCGTTGGAAGAAGTGAACGCCCAATCTCGATCAATACAAAGAAAAAGATCTCCTCTCTCTGTGATATCCCCCAGTATGCAGTTATCAGTGCCACCACTGCACCAGATATCTATCAGGTTCCGATGGAGCTAGAGAAAGAAGGACTCTCAAAGGTGCTCTGTCAACATCTGAAATTAGCAAACGAATCCCTTGATCCTGACTGGTACCGCATCGTGACCAGGGAGTACACCCAGCGGGTAACTATCGGGATCGTGAGCAAGTACGGAAAAGAAGATGTGTATCTCTCGATAAAGGAGGCCCTCAAGCATGCAGGACGGTCACTATCAACCGAGGTCACAATCCAGTGGCTTGATGCAGAACGGGTTGAGAGATCTGAACTCAAAGAATGCGATGGTATTCTCATCCCCGGAGGATTCGGTGTCAGGGGGATCGAAGGGAAGATCTGTGCAATACAGTATGCACGTGAAGAGAAGGTTCCACTGCTCGGACTCTGTCTCGGGTTCCAACTCTCGGTTGTTGAGTATGCCCGTCATGTACTGGGGTGGAGCGATGCGTGTAGCAGTGAGTGCAGCACTGGCACTGAAGTGATCACCATCCTGCCTGAACAGGACGGTGTCGAAGAGCTTGGAGGGACCATGCGTCTTGGTGATTATAATATCACAGTCAAGCCAGGAACCCTTGCGATGAAACTGTATGGCGCAGGTGAAATCACCGAACGTCATCGTCATCGTTACGAGGTGGATCCGTCATATATCACTGATATGGAGGCGGAAGGTCTTGTCTTCTCAGGGACGTGGGGAAACAGAATGGAGATCGTTGAGATCCCTGATCATCCGTTCTTCTTTGCTACCCAGTTCCATCCTGAGTTCAGATCACGCCCGACAAGACCGTCACCACCGTTCCTCGGGTTTGTGGAAGCAGCACTGAAGATGAAGAAAGGAGCAGAATAATGGTCAAGGTCGAGAAGTTCATTGCAGAATCAATCAGGAAGATTCAGGAAGATGCGGGAGGTGAACATGCAGTCATTGCCCTGTCTGGTGGTGTTGACAGTTCAGTCTGTGCTGAACTGGCATCGCGTGCAATCGGTGACAAACTCATCCCGATTTATGTTGATACCGGGTTGATGCGCAAGGGAGAGACCGCACGGATAAAGGAAATATTTGGTCACCTGGGTGTCCGGATTATTGACGCTGGTGAAGAGTTTATATCAGCCCTTGCCGGTGAGTCAGATCCAGAGAAAAAGCGCAAAATCATTGGTGAGAAGTTTATCAGGATCTTTGAACGCGAAGCCCGTGCAACAGGCGCCAAGTACCTTCTCCAGGGAACGATCTACCCGGATTGTATCGAGAGTGAAGGAGGCATCAAGAGTCATCATAATGTTGGTGGTATGCCCCTCTCGATAGAATTCAGCAAGGTGATCGAGCCACTGCGTGAACTGTACAAGGATGAAGTAAGGGATGTCGCAGAAGCCCTCGGATTGCCCGGTGAGATAGCACACCGGATGCCATTCCCAGGTCCTGGTCTCTCGGTCAGGGTGGTCGGAGCGATCACCCGTGAAGCGATTGAGGTGGTTAGGGAAGCAAATGCAATCGTTGAGGATGTCCTGGTTGAGAAGTACCGTCCATGGCAATGTCTTGCAGCTCTCGTCGGTCTTGGTACCGGTGTAAAAGGGGACAACAGATTGCATGGGTGGATCGTTGCAGTGAGAGCAGTGAACTCACGCGACGGAATGACCGCTGATCCAATAGAGATCACCTGGGAAGACCTGGCAGAGATCCAGGGTCGGATTACCTCAACTATCCCGGCAGTTTCACGGGTGGTGTATGACATCACCCCCAAGCCGCCGGCAACAATCGAATATGAATGAGATGAAATAATGAATTTCGAATCAAATTATCGGGAACTCGAATCACAATATATCATGCCTGCATTCAGCAGGGAGATCATGATCACCAAAGGGTCTGGATGCACCGTTACCGATGCTGACGGGAAGCAGTACCTTGACCTTATAGCAGGAATCGCAGTATGTAGTACAGGCCACTGCCATCCAAAGGTAGTCAAAGCCATAACCGAACAGGCAACAGAACTGATCCATTGTTCGAACCTGTTCTATGTTCCGCACCAGGGTGCTCTCGCCAAAAAACTAGTCGAGATATCAGGACTTCCTGGAAAAGCAAAGGCATTCTTCTCCAACTCAGGTGCTGAAGCAATGGAAGGAGCCCTGAAACTGGCTCGGATCAGAACCGGGAAGAAAGAGTTCATTGCATGTGAGGGAGGATTTCATGGGCGGACGATGGGATCCCTTTCCTGTACCCACAAACCTGCTATCAGAGAGCCATTCATGCCTCTTCAGCCGTTTACATCGTTTGTACCCTATGGCGATGCACAAGCACTGAAGGCTGCAATTACAACGGAGACCGCTGCTGTAATTCTTGAACCGATTCAGGGTGAAGGAGGTGTCATTATTCCCCCGGCAGGATACCTGAAGGAGGTCAGGGAGATCTGTGATGCCAAAGGTGTTCTCCTCATCATAGACGAGGTTCAGAGTGGTATGGGCCGGACAGGGCACTGGTTCGCATTCCAGGAGGAAGGAATTCTTCCTGATATTATTACCATGGCAAAGGCGATAGCGAGTGGATTTCCCATGGGAGCTATTGTAGCACGGGAAGGGCTGGAATTTGGGAAGTCAGAGCATGGAAGTACCTTTGCAGGGGGGCCCATTGCCTGTGCCGCAGCTCTTGCATCGATTGATGTGATTGGTGAGGCACTTCCTGAAGTTGCAGCAAAGGGTGAGCGGTTCAGGGCAGCAATGGCTCATCTCAATCCCCGGGTCAGGGGACTGATGATCGGGATAACAATTGGCGATCATTGTGCTGACGTTCAGAAAGAATGTGCAGTACATGGCCTGCTTGTCAACTGTGCAGCACATGGGAACCTGAGGCTTGTCCCCCCACTGACCATCACTAATGCCGAAATAGACAAGGCGACAGGTATCATCAATGCAGCAGTCAGTAAATTCGCTAGTTCGTGATATCTACCAGCAGGAGGGGTATGTGTATGCCCGCTCTCCTGAAGAGATAGCAGAGACCTACGGGTTTTCAAGAGTGGCCCGGCTGGCAAGCAATGAAAATCCCTTTGGTCCCTCTCCCCTTGCGGTTGCTGCAGTGCAGAAAGCACTTGCAACTGTTCACCGGTATCCTGATACCGGAGGAGCCGGAAGACTGATTCAGGCACTCCGGGATTATCATGGTGACTATGAGTTCGTAACCGGCGTTGGGATGGACGGGGTTATTGAGACCTGTATCCGTGTACTGGTTAATCCCGGTGAGGTGGTAGCAGTATCAGTCCCAACCTTTTCGTTTTATGGGCTTGCGGCAAAGGCCCAGGGCGCAGAGATTATCAAAATCCCACGGAGAAATGACTTCACAGTAGATGTGGGTGCTTTCATATCTGCAGCGAAAAATGCAAAGATAGCATTCCTATGCAGTCCGAACAACCCGACTGGAACCATGACTTCTCCGGAAGATGTTGAAAGGATAGCAGATGCTCTGGATGGCATTCTCTTTCTGGATAATGCATATGTTGAATTTTCAGAGATCGATTACCGCTCCCTGATGCAAAAGCACGATAACCTTGTTATCGGACGGACCATGTCTAAGGTCTTTGGCCTTGCCGGTTGTCGGATCGGGTATGCTTTTGTTCCATCATGGCTGAAACCGGTGTATGAAAAGGCAGCAACCCCGTTCACGGTCAATACTCTCTCACTTTCTGCAGCAACCGGTGCCCTCGATGATAAGGAGTACGTTGAGCGTACAATCAGGCATGTGAGATCCTGGATCCAGAAATTCCACGATATATGCAAATTGCCGGTTCTGCCGGGAGGAGCCAACTTTGTGATGATTGACACTGCACCAATGAGTGGAGATGAGTGCGCGGCACGACTTGCAGAGAAAGGTATCATCGTCAGATCATGCCGTTCCTTCCCCGGTCTTGCAGATCACTACATCAGGGTCTGTGTCGGTGAGGATTGGGAATGTGAGCAGTTTCTCTCAGGAATCAATCAGATATGCTGATTGCCCTGACCGGGACTCCCGGGACTGGGAAATCTACCGTATCAGATGAACTGGCAAACCGTGGTCATCAGGTTATCAGGGCGAACGATACCATTGGTCCATACATCATCGAAGAAGATGAGGAAAGACAGGCACATGTCATAGATACAGATCGGTGGCGTGATGAGTTCCCTCTGCGGGAAGGAATTGTTGAAGGGCATCTTACACATCTCCTTCCTGTATCCCGGGTAATTGTTATCAGGTGTCGTCCTGATGTTCTGAAAGAGCGGCTTGTTGCCAGGGGATATCATGATGAAAAGGTTGCCGAGAATGTGGAAGCGGAAATACTTGATGTTGTGCTCATTGAGGCAATGGAAGAACATACCCCTGAGATGATATATGAGATAGATGTAACCGATATGACAGTTGCCGAGGTTGCAGATATGATAGAAAGGATCATGACCGGAGATTTACCTCCCAGACATGGGGTTGTAGACTGGCTTTCCACCTGTGCGGACCTATTATGACACTTGATTCGTACCGAGCACAGGTTAAGCCTATTATGGATCCGGTTGTATCCGCAACGGTACGGATAGGTCTCACACCCAACTTCTGCACCATACTCTCATTGATTGCTGCTGCAGGTGGAGGATATGCATTTTTCAGAGGTGACATTCTCTTTGGCACCTTTGGGGTGATTCTTAATGCGTTCTTTGATGGGCTTGACGGGGCAATGGCACGGGCACTCGGACAACAGGGACTCAGGGGGGACTTTCTGGATCACACCGTTGACCGGTATGCTGATATCTTCATCCTTTGCGGAATATTTTCAGGTCCACTCTGTGCATGGTGGATTGGGATTTTCGGTCTCACCGGCGTTCTGATGTCATCATATATGGGAACACAGGCGCAGGCTGTCGGTGTGGGCCGTTTTTATGGAGGTCTTCTTGGCCGGGCTGACCGGCTCGTGCTTTTGATGGGTGTCTGTATCGTCAGTCTGTTTATCCCTATAGAAATTCTGGGGTTCAGCCTTTTTGCATGGTTGCTTCTCATCTTTGGAATATTTGGGCATATAACCGCTGCACAGCGGTTTGCCCATGTTTGGAAACAACTTCCCTGATCCAGGGAAACAAAATTTTTGGTTATGTGGCCGGTGCCACAAGTGTTCCAGGCCTCTCCATATAGAGCCAGTATCCCTGCTTTGGGTCTATTGACTGCTCTCCTTCATTTCCTTTCTGAACAGGTGGATAATACTGCTGGGATTGTGCATTAAAGCCCAGAAGATATGACCAGGGAAGATCATCGAATACGTCTTCAGGAGCAGTTGTGTTTGTCCCTGGAAAACTCATCAGATTCCAGCCTGCTGAAAGGGATTTGGTCAGGTTTCCTTCGGGCCCTGATGTCGCAACCTGCAGACTGACGCCTACTGGTTTTGCTGCGTAGATCCATACCGCAGTCAGGGGATCGAGAGCTGAATCCTTAGTCAGTCGCTTCCACTGTCCTACAGTACTATCCCAGGAATAAAGTGAATGGCTTGCTGTATCTACTCCGGAAAACAAACTCATTGTATCCTGTCCAGATTCAAGGGTTACCGGGGTTGATACAAGGTTCCATCCTCTTGAGAGGGTTATATTCTGATAGGAGGATGGGATCGCTACAACATACCCGGATTTGATAATGTTCTGACATCCGTCTGCGTCACAGACATGGAGTTTCGGACTGTACACACCGGGGGTTGTATAGGTGTGGAAAGGATTCTGCTCTGACGTAGGCTGACTTCCATCCCCGAAATCGATTGACCATTGGTATGGACTGCCGGTAATTTTAAAGGATGTTGACAACGGGGCAGTTCCTCGCCTTGGTAGTCCGGAAAGGTCATATTTCACCTCTTTCTGGCTGGATATCCGTACCTCTTTAGTTGTTGCACCATGGCAGTCACCCTGACCCCAGATCGTGAGAGAAACGTTGAACGTTCCTTCCTGTGTGTACTGGTGTTCCATCCGTGCATCGGTTCCGGTTACACCATCGCCAAAGTCCCACGATCGTTTTGACTCGTATCCGGTTGTCGTATCAGTAAACGTAATGGTTGCCGGTGCAACTCCTGTTGTCGGATTCATTGAGAAGGTCGGGCGGGGCACTTCAAAAATATGAATATAATCAGGCTTGGTTACGTTCTCCTGATGGTCTGGATATTCTTTCACCAAGGTAACTGAGTATGTTCCTGCAAACTGGTAACTGTGGAATGGGTTGTTATCTGTGCTCTTTTCGCCATCACCAAAGTCCCACTTCTGTTTCTCTGCAAGTGATGCTGGTGGTGCAGTACTAAACTGGACACTGTGCGGAGCACACCCCTCAAGCGGGGTCGCTGTGAAGTCAAGTACCTGTTTGGGGTTTACCGAAATTGTTGCAGAGGTCTTAGCCGTACACCCGCAGGTTCCAAGCACAGAAAGGGTCACGTTGTACTTGCCAGGTTTCTCATACCGGTGAGTGGGACCTGCACTCTCCGATGTTGCAGAATCACCAAAGTCCCAGATATATCTGAGCCCTTCACCTGCATCTGATCTGAATTTTACAGTTGCCTCATCGTCGCCACGTTCGGAAAAAATCCTTGGTGAATCTACTGTGACAAAACCCGGTTTGATAACGTCGCTACAGTATCCGTTGTAGCAGTAATGAAGCCCGACATCATAACTTCCACTGAACCCGTAGCAATGCGAACCGTGGGATTCAGGTGATGTTGTGTTGTCTCCAAACATCCAAGTCCATGACTGGGGCTGGTTAATCATGTCAAGATCAACGCAAAGAGGAGCGATTCCTCTCCGGGGAGACCCATTAAAATCTGGAGCATATTTTGATGTTGTATGAATGTAATCGGGTCGTGTCAGAGTATAACTGGCCTCATCTATCGAGTAGGTCAGGGTCACCGTGTAATTGCCTGGCTTTTCATAGTAATGGTTGGGATCCCTCTCGTAAGATGTGGTCCCGTCTCCAAAGTCCCATGAAAATGTTTCAGCAGGTCCGGTGACTGAAAACTTGGTGGAGAGGGGAGCCACTCCCTCCAGTTTTTCTGCTGTGAAATTGACCTCTTCTCCCTGGGAAACCTGGATGTAATTGTATTTTGATATCTTATCGCAGTTTCCTCCGACGCAGTAGGTCAGGGTTGGTGAGTAGAACCCGGGGTGCTGGTACTGGTGTCGAGGATTTGAATCGGAACTCTCTTGTCCGTCATCAAAATCCCAAAGGATATTTGTCGGATTTCCGGTAAGGGTAAACTGAATATTTAGTGGAACTGTCCCGTTAACAGGGTCTGCAGAATAATCTACCAGATTTACAGGATCCTTGACTTTGATGTAGTCTTCTTTATTTACCTCACCGGATTTCTGACCTATTGAATACTTCAGTTTCACCCAGTATGAACCTGATTTCTGATAACAGTGAACCGGGCTGCGGGAGTTGGATGTTGTCCCATCACCAAAATCCCAGGTATAATCGGCGAGCGGTCCGGAAACTGTGAATTTGGCACAGACCGGGGGGTACCCTTCAAGAGGAGTGGCTGAAAAATCAACAGCCCATTCGGAAGTTACGGTCCCGTTTTCATATTGTGCCATGACCGATTCATTTCCCTGGTTTTGAATATCGGCAGTCACAGAACAGATGATGGAAGATCCGAGTACCATTCCTACGAGAAAGACCCCTAACAAAATCCTATGTGTATTCAAACAGGTCGTTCCGATCATATTCTCCTGATCAGATATCGGTGCAGACAAGAAAAAGTGTACCTGGTTCTGTTCTTTTAGAGAAACAAGCCTTGAGGTTAGAACCAACTGTCAAGAGTCCGTTGTTTTCCCCTGCCACTGATCTTCTCAAGTACCGGATTTATTCTATCTTCAGAAAATCCGTAATCCCCACAGAGAAATGATATAATCCTGTCGTGATCAGGCTTTTTCCATTCGACAGGGTAATTTCCGGATACTGGGGGGTTCAGGAAAAAATTTCGTATTGGTTCAGGATCAAGGTCAGGAAGTTTTGATGAGACAATCTCTTTGAATTCTCCGGCTTTGATCTTTTTGAGTGCAGTTTTTGCACCGACTCCAACTGCTCCCTCATTGAAATCAGTCCCAACCAGAATAGCCACATCAATTAGAGCTTCTCTTGTAAGATCGAGGCCCGTGAGCACATCATCAAGAACTACTGTTTCAGGCAGGACATTAACCATCCTTCCGTGGGATCTTCTCTTTCCTGACACTGTCAGGTTCCGAACCAGGAGTGGTGCCCCAAAGAGCAGAGTATCGTAATCCTGGGATGCAACGTACCTGGCAGCACCTGTCCTGACCATATTGGAGGCTTCTGCCTCACCTTCTGATGGAGCATTAATAACCGGAACCCCGAGCAGATCAAGCAGGTTACGGGCTGAAGATAAGACTTCTTCATCAAGTTTTGATGACGCCATTGCATACCTGAATGCTCCGGCAGTATCACCTTCCCGTTTTGCCTGTTCCCATTTTTCCTGAGCGACTTCTCTGACTGCCCGGCGTTCCCCTATTGTCCGTGCCTTTAGTTCGGGGGGTTTACCATCAAAGATCCAGACTGGCTGAATACCCTGCTGGAGAAAGTTTGTGGTACGGAAAAAGATCCCTGACAGATGTGATGTTACCCGCCCTTCTTTGTCCATAAGCGGTGTTCCGTCCGGCTGTCTGATAATGGACAGAAACTGATAGAGCGCGTTGAATGCATCAACAGATGCAACTCCGGTAAGATCCTGTGGTTCAGCCGGATGTTTATATGGGGCAATAATATCGCGTAAGGCTACACCCATGTATTCTCTCCACCTCAGTTAAACCGGTCAGCAGAATCGATATGTATCAGATCTATGATGAGCAACAATCCCAGGTTTGGACTATTGATCTGATATGACTGTGACCGGTCTTCTGATGTATGTCTCCTCTCTGCGTAATAGGGGTTTGTTCTTTACAGAGTATGCGCGGAACCCGTGACTATTTCGCTCTCCGGCAGCGTAAATGCGAACTGGTTGAGTAGCCTTTTGATGTGGGATATAATTATGTACCATTCAGAGTCTTCCCTCTTAGACACATGGAACCCTCTGACAATCAGCTTCCAAATACATATACCAAAGGAGGAAGGTCCCTGAATCCTCTCCTCTCTCTTGCTGCAATGCCTCTGATGCTCCTCATTGTGGAGGCAGGAGCAGTTATCCTGTCAGTTCCGATGATCCAGTCAGGGTATGCAGTTTTTGAAGATCCATCATCTTTTGAAAATCCGTTCTGGTTCATTGCAATGCTGCTCGGATTTACAGTGGTACTCCTTGCTCTGCTAAAGTACCGCCTGAAATGGGCTATTCAACTAGTCATATGGGCATCGCTCTTCCTCTCGTTTATCTATGTCTTCACAGGCCTTCTCTCCCTTGTAGGAGTTGGTATGGCTGTGTCTACTGTCGTCGGGTTGCTCCTCTCGGTTGGAGCAACCGCCCTCCTTGCAAAATATCCAGAATGGTATGTTGTTGATGTACTCGGAGTACTTCTTTCAGCCGGGATTGCCTCAATATTTGGAATATCGCTCGAACCTGTACCCGTCATACTGCTCCTCATTCTTCTTGCAGTTTATGATGCGATATCAGTGTACCGGACAAAACACATGCTGACCCTTGCTGAAGGAGTCATTGAAAACAGGATGCCTATCATGGTTGTTGTTCCCAAAAAGGAGGGATACTCATTCATCAGGGATGGTGTTGGCGGTATGGTGAAACCCGAAAATTCTGGTGAGAATTCTGATTCTCTTCCTGGAGAGCAGAACCAAAAACCCGAGAGGGCTGCATATCTGATGGGGCTTGGTGATCTTATCATGCCCTCTATCCTTGTAGTTTCAGCAGCGGTGTTTCTGCCTGCAAAAGGGATGTTCGGGTTTTCTATCCCCGTTATTACTACAATGATAGGTTCAGTTGCAGGAATGGCATTACTTCTCTATTTCGTCTCGTCGGGGAGGCCTCAGGCCGGACTCCCGCCACTTAATGGAGGGGCGATCATAGGATTCCTTATCGGCTGGTTCCTCATCGGGATCTGAGTACCCCTGACGCCCGGGGTGGTGGGCTGCACCTGGAGCCGGTTTTTCTGAGAGGAGCATCTCAAGCACCTCTTCAACCCCTTCGCCTGAAGCTGTTGACATAGCCTTGTATCCTTCAAGGGTTTTTACATCTGACTTGTTTACAACGGCTATAATCGGAACATGGACAAGTTCCCTGATCTCGTCGAGCAGACGCATCTGGTCTTCAAGAGGAAATCCGCAGTAGGTACTCGGGTCAAGAATAAACAGGATGACATCAGCGGTGTTGATGATCGCTGAAATCGCCTGTTTTTCGATTGTATTTCTCTCCTCTGCGGGCCGGTCAAGCAGGCCGGGTGTGTCGATTAGCTGGATCTTTTCTCTGCGTTCAATCCGGTGACCGATGATCACACCCTTTGTGGTAAACGGGTACGAGGCTATCTCAGGCTCTGCTGATGAGACTCTCCTGATGAATGAGGATTTACCCACGTTTGGAAATCCTGCCACAACGATGGTGAAGACGTCCTCAATGACCGGAAGTTTACGCATGACATTCCTGACCTCATTGAGGTAGAGGAGTTGATCATCGATCTGATGAACCACCGATGCAAGTCGTGCAACGGCCTTTTTCCGGGAAGCGGTAGCATCCTCATCACTGGAGAACCTGACATCCTTGGCAAGACCCCCCCTGTGGTCCTTTGACCACCTGGCTGCCCAGCCTACAGCTCCGAGAGCCTTGCGAAGGCGTTCGATACCCCAGATTACCTCGAAGAGATCCTGGTAGAACTGGGGAAGATTATCCATCTCAGGGAAACCCTGGATGACAGAGACAAGTTTGTCGTGAACTGAGAGGTATGCTGCCCTTACGAATTCTTCTGATGCACGTTTCTTCTGCTTCTTCTCACGCATCTTAGCTGCAGCCCGGCGAAGTGCCCTGTCAAGGACCTCATCTGCGGTTGGTACAGTTGGTATCCGTTCGAAGTTCATTGATTGCGTATTATTATTGATATCCATACGAAACTCTGCGCTTGTGGGATTAGTGGGGGTGCTGACTGGATAATCGTTTACAACTAAAAAAGCCTCTTATCCGTCTCTCTCGTTGCAGTTATATCGGCCTCGCGTCTTTGAGTCATAGTTATACTCCCTTAACAGGTTCATGCGAACTAAAGAGATAAACCATGAGTGGGTTGTAAATGGCAGGAGTAAAATTCGGATGGGCAAATGATTTGCGCGGATGGAAACGTATTGAATAAGGTCTACAGCGTGCTCGCGTTCTCCTTATAAGTTTTGATTGGTGAAACTATTCTGTCAGGATACATCCTCTCTGGTTCTTTTTAAAGTTTAAAAACCATCATGATTTATCATGTAGATGAACTCAATTAAATCAGATATACCTGCACGCACTGCCCTATATGTGGATCTACCATTATGAGGAGTAGTCGTGTAGCGGAATAATGTCATGATCTACGTGTTAACGAGGTAATATTATGGATCTGTCTCTTATCCAGAACGATATCCTCATCACCCTCATCAGTCTCTATGAGAAGAAGTCGATACCGATCAAGGGGGAGGAGATCGCTGATATCATACGCAGGAATCCTGGCACTGTCAGAAACCAGATGCAGGCACTAAAAGCAATTGGCCTTGTTGACGGTATTCCCGGGCCCAAGGGTGGATATCATCCGACTGCTGTTGCATACAAAGAACTCAATCTGAAGCGTGATGGGGAGGTATATGAGGTTAAAATCTCCCGCGAAAGCGAGGTCATCCCTGGTGTCAAGGTTGCTGAGATTATCTTCACCACCCTCTCGCACGCTGATATCTGCCATGCCCAGATCAAGATCATTGGGAGCGTGAAACTTTTCAACATCGGGGATGTGATCACCATCGGTCCGACTCCGATGAATAAACTGATGATCAAAGGAGAGGTGTTTGGAAAAGATGAGAATGAGCCTGCACTCATCGTTTCAATCCTTGAGATGGTCTCACTTCCAAAGAAGCCTATCCGCAGTTACATGACTGCTCCAATCAAGATGCTCTCAACCAGGTCAACCCTGATGGACGCAATCCATCTCTTCAATAAATATCGCATTCACGGGGCACCGGTTATGGAAGGGAATTTTCTCATGGGTATTATCACCATGACCGACATTCTCCTGGCAATTGAAGAGAAGATAAGCCTGGAAGCACCGGTAAGCGAGGTCATGACCGAAGAGGTAATTCAGGCTGATGCTTCTGTCCAGATCTACGAGGTGATTCGCAAGTTCAAGGAGAAGCAGATTGGGCGACTGGTTGTGGTTGAAGACGGACAGCCGATTGGGATCCTAACCCAGTCTGACATCTTCAGGGTCATACCGACTCACTAACCTGTTATCAAGCCATGTGTGCCGTACCTACAGAGGGTATCCGGAATTTTTCCCTGTAAGCGATATGGGCGTGATAACTAACACCGCCACATGATCAAGTGCATCTAGAGAAAAGTCATCAACCGGGTATGATGTATATTTTTCAGAGAGTACTTTGAGCAGGTGGTTCTTCTCCTCGCATTCTTCGGCAAACCTTACTGTGCCGTGTCCGATGACGCTCCTGTACCGCATCCCATACCCACAGGCATTGGTATTGGTGATGAGATCGACATCAGACTCAACCGCGAATGATGCGTGAGGATTGTTCTTAAGAAGACGTATCTTCTCACCGTCGATGGCTGAGTGTAAGATGAGCCTTCCTTCAGACCAAACAAAGTTCATCGGTATCAGGCAGGGATACTCATCAACACCAGGGATGGCCAGATGACAAAAGAGTGCCTTTATGAGAACAGTATCAATCCATCCCTGATCCTGGACTTCCTTGTCTGTTCTGTGCATAAAAAATTATTCTTTATTCTTCTCAATCACTGCAATCAGACCGGCACTGATCGCTGCGATCTTCCGATCGTTTCTGAGTGGTGTTGCAAGCTGAGTCATCCTGGTTTCGTCTTCCTGGATGTACCGCTTGAGAGTCTTTGAGATATGCTCCTCCTGGAGGAAATGCGTATGTGTGTTGCCGGAAATGAACTCAGGGTTATGCATGATGGCATGATGGAGTGGCAGGGTCGTCTTCACACCAAGAATCACGTACTCATAGATAGCACGTCTCATTCTTGCTATTGCCAGGTCACGGGTCATTGCCCAGGCACAGAGTTTTGCAATCATTGAGTCATAATGCGGAGGAATTGTGTATCCTGCGTGAATACCTGAGTCAAGCCTGATCCCCGGACCCCCGGGTGAGCGGTACCTGACGATCTTTCCGGGATCTGCGGCAAAGTTGTTCAGTGGATCCTCAGCATTGATACGACACTCAATGGCATGACCTCTGATGGTGATATCTTCCTGGGCATATTCGAGGGGATCACCGGCAGCGACAATGATCTGCTGCCTGACAAGATCAATACCGGTTATCAGTTCGGTGATGGTGTGCTCGACCTGAAGCCTGGTGTTCATCTCCATGAAGTAATAGTTCCCGTTATCATACAGGAACTCAACAGTGCCTGCGTTCACGTAATCGACTGCTTCTGCAACCTTCAGTGCAGAATTTGTCATCTTCTCACGCAGTTCTGGTGTCATCACCGGGCAGGGAGCTTCTTCAATCAGCTTCTGGTGCCTGCGCTGGATCGAACACTCACGCTCGAACATATGGACGCCGTTGTCATGTTCGTCGCAGAAGACCTGCACCTCTACGTGCCGTGGTTTCTGGAGATACTTCTCGATGAAGACCGTCCTGTCTCCGAATGCAGACTCTGCAATTCGCATTGCCCCTTCGATGGCCTGCTCGATCTCTGAAGGTTCATGTACGATCTGCATCCCAATGCCTCCACCACCAGCGCTGGCTTTTACGATCACCGGATATCCTATCTGATCAGCGATTTTTGCTGCCTTACTGATATCGTCAATGCCCCCGTCAGTTCCTGGAAGAACCGGAACTCCGGCGTCTTTCATCGTCTGCTTGGATCTGATCTTGGATCCCATCGCGGCGATAGTCTTCTTCTTTGGGCCGATGAAGGTGATTCCTTCCTCTTCACAGAGTCCCGAAAATGCAGCGTTTTCTGCTAGAAATCCGTATCCTGGATGGATTGCTTCAGCTCCAGAGGTCTTTGCAACCGCGATGATCCGTTCCATGTTCAGGTAGGACTTGGATGGTGGAGCCGGTCCTACTGGAAAGGCTTCATCTGCGTAATGAACAAAAAGTGAATTTTTGTCAGCTTCTGAGTAAATAGCGACTGTATCGATCCCGAGTTCGCGGCATGCCCGCATAACCCTGATTGCGATCTCTCCCCGGTTGGCAATGAGTATCTTGTCAAAATACTTCATTCGATCACCATGAGCACGTCGCCGCTCAGGACTGTGTCGCCGGTGTCGACAAAGATATCGGTGACGACCCCGTCACGCGGGCTGCTAATCGGATTCTCCATCTTCATGGCTTCAAGGATAAGCAGGGTCTCTCCGGCTTTTACCTCATCCCCACGCCCGACCTTCATCTCAAGGACCATTCCCTGCATGTTGCTTCTGACCCCTCCAGGCATATCCTGCTTTGGTGGGCCCGAGACCTTTGGCTTCTCCTTTGCCTGTTGATCGCCGATTGCAAGGATCCGGACAGTGAAGGTCTCACCATCAACCTCTACCTGCATCGAATCGGGCATCTCAAAGCCTGAACTCTTCTTTGCAGAACAGGTCGGGATCTTCTCAGCCTGTCTCTCGCCCTTCAAAAATGATGGGGCAATTGCCGGATAGAGGATGTATGTCAGAACATCCTCTTCCTTCTTTACCAGGCCTGCATCCTCAGCCTCTTTCTTCATCTTTGAATACATTGGGTCCAGAAGATCAGCAGGGCGCTGAGTGATGACCTCCTCATCACCGATTATTAGATTGCGGATCTCATCAGAGATCGGACCTGGTGAACGACCGTAAAGCCCTTTGACGTAATCACGGACCTCCTTGGTCACGTTCTTGTACCGCTCCCCTCCGACAAGAACATTAAACACAGCCTGGCTCCCGACAATCTGAGAAGTCGGGGTTACCAGCGGGGGATACCCGAGGTCACGTCGTACCTCGGGGACCTCACGAAATACATCATCAAGCCGGTCAAGTGCATCCTGTTCCTGTAATTGTGAGACGAGGTTTGTGATCATGCCACCAGGAAGCTGATAGATCAGGACGTCACTATCCACCCGTTCGGCAACTGGTGTAAAGAGAGCATCGTACTTCTGCCTGATTTTCATGCATTCGTCCTTGATCTCACGAAGAATGAGCAGATCGATCCCGGTATCCCGTGGAGTCCCTTTGACAGATGCAACAGTGCTCTCGGTTGGTGGCTGGCTGGTTCCGAGTGCGAACGGAGACATGGCGGTATCAAGGATATCAACACCTGCCTCAATAGCTGCCTGGTATGCCATTGATGCGATCCCACTCGTGGAGTGGGAATGAAGATCTACGATTACATCCATCTCGTCCTTTATTCCGGTGATAAGTGCCCGTGTCTCTTCAGGCATGGCAAGGCCTGCCATATCCTTGATACAGATAGAGTCACATTCGTGGGCGTAGAGTTCCCGGGCCAATTCAATAAACCCTTTTGTTGAATGAACCGGGCTCGTTGTATATGAGATGGTGGCCTGCAGGTGTGCTCCTGCCTCCTTTACCCGGGTCATCGACCTCTCCATGTTTCTGATGTCGTTGAGTGCGTCAAAGACCCTAAAGATGTCTACCCCATTTTTATATGAGAGATCGATGAACCGGTCAACGACATCATCAGAGTAATGTCGGTATCCAACAAGATTCTGGCCGCGGAGGAGCATCTGGATTGGGGTGTGCCTGAGTTCCTCTTTCAGGGTGGTAAGACGGTGCCATGGATCCTCATTCAGGAATCTGATGCAACTGTCAAAAGTTGCACCTCCCCATGCCTCAACTGAAAAGAATCCGGCTTTGTCTATTGCCCGTGCGAGCGGGATCATATCCTCGGTCCTCATCCGTGTTGCAATGAGAGACTGATGGGCATCCCTAAGTGTGGTATCGGTGATCTGAAGCTTCGTATTCCGGGCTGGACTCATATTGCCACCTCTGAATCGGCAGGTTGCGATTCAAACAGAAAAGGTTCAACCGGAGACTTTAAAAAAGTCTCAGAGTATCACTGATACTGCGAAAATCAGCACGCAAAATGCCCCGGCAGCGATATCAAAATATGAGGTCACAAAAGAGGGACACAGGCTGCCACCCCCCTGATATCCTCGCAGTGCAAGGACATCGGCTCGTTCACGGGCAAGCCTCAGTTGCCTGACAAGAAGACTGGCAATAACAGGCGGGAGATTTGTTCCTGAAAGCCGCTGATCTTTCTGCGAGAGCGCGATCCGTGTTCGCCTGAGTTCGTCAGCAAGGATCTCGGTTGTGGATATACTCATCTCTCCGACAAGACCGAGATCGAATCCATTTCTCCTCCCGAAAAGCCAGACTGAAACATCAAGGAGTTCTCCCGGATATCGCTCATTGTAGGCCCATAATGCGATTACAAGCACAACCGATATTCGTATGAGATAGGAAACTCCGTCGCCTCCCGACCACTCGGTTGCAATAGCAGCAATGGCAGGAAGCATGAAGACCATAACACCGGTACGGAGATCGTGCAATGTGGTTCTTCGATTTGTACAGGTTAGCCACCAGAGCACAGTGAGTAATGCTCCGGTAAGGGAGAGAAAGGAAACAATCGAGAGGAGCAGTACTGCACCGAGCCTTATCCGCGGATCCTGCATGCCGCCTCCGCAAGATCCTGCCATGAGAGTCCTGAAAGTTCAGAGTCATTCTTCAGAAGATACCTGATCAGTGGAGGAGGATTTTTCCAGCTGCGAAGTGCCCCTGGTATTTCCCCGATATCAGAAAGAACCCCACCCTGCATCTCCCAGAGATGGTTAATGGAGGGAAGAGTGGTGATATCATGACTGATGATAATAATGATCCCATCCCGATGATCTGAAAGGTGAGATGAGATCCAGTACCTGGCCTCTTCATCAAGGCCGGCAAATGGCTCATCGAGTACCATCAGATCATACCTGCCAAGAAGCATACACGCGAGATGAATCCGTTTGAGTTCTCCCCGCGAAAGGGTGAGAAGGTCATGGCAGCCCCTTCCCTGAAGGCCGGCAGTCTCAAGAACCTGATCCGGATCGCGTTTCCAACTGAGGATCTCTTCCATGACAGTTGTGGTGGTGATGTGGTACTCAGGAAACTGCATCGAGAGTACAGAAGACCGTATCCCGTCACATGTCATCCTGCCATCTACAGGTTCAATCACCCTGCAAAGGATCTCTCCGAGGGTAGACTTGCCTGATCCTACCTTCCCGGTGAGAAGGTGGATTCCCTGATAAAAAGTTCCACTTGCCAGGAGTGAGAAGTCATCTCTCCTGATTGTGACCTGCTCAAGAGTCAGATGCATGTACAGCCCTCCAGAGGGTGGGGTCCCTGAGTGTTCGGAGAAGGGAGAGATGTTCAGATCCTTGGATTGAGTTTAGGTGTATCTCATCGGGGGTCCCTTTACGAAGAACCTCACCTTGTTTTATCACGATCACGTGATCAGCAGATGTTACTCGATCAGGCCGATGGGTTGCAAACAGAACATGAGGCACGCCCACATTCCTGATGATAATATCAACGGTGCCAAGTGTGAATGCATCAAGGTGTGAATCAGTCTCATCTAGGATTAGAACTTCAGGTTTTGTTATGAGGGCAGAAGCAAGTGCAATAAGGACTTTTTCTCCTCCCGACAGAGAGCGAACTGGTCTGTGAAGCAGCTGCGTAATGCCCATTGTCCTGGCAAGTTCATACACCGACTCCTCTATTGCCCTGCATGGCTGAAATGAGAATCTGAGTGGCGAAGCGATCTCATCCGTCACCCGGGTGAAGGTCATGTTGAGATCAGGGAACTCGCCGACCCATCCGACAGTAGTCTTCCTGGGTTCGGTGTTGTTGATCCTTATGCTCCCTTCAATCGGAATTTGAATCCCCGCAATCATCTCAAGGAGTGTTGTCTTCCCTGATCCATTCGGTCCGGTGATCGCTACCAGCCCTGGTTTAATGGTTAAATCAGAGATAGAGAGACATCCGCACCTGATCGAACTAATACATATCATTGACGGGCTGGACACTGCGGGTTTTTTTCGAGCCTTGCTGCAATCACATAGACTGCTACACCTTTGATCAGGTCTCCAGGAAGAAAAGGAATCATCCCTGAAACAAGGGCTGCATTGATTGACATTCCTGTAGATAGGACGAGCCAGATGATCCCGAAGAGGTAGATGAATGCCGTGGCAAGAAGAAGGCCCGCGATCCGGATCTCACGGGAGGCATGCTCATATGCAATCCCTGCTGCGAGAACAGCGGGAATAAAACCAAACAGGTATCCTCCGGTTGGCCCGAAGATGACCCCGAGCCCTGCCATTCCGTTATGAAAGACTGGCAGGCCAAGTGCTCCAAGGACGAGATAGAGAACCAGAGGGATGATTGCCTGTCTCTTCATTACGGCAGCGGCAAGAAGTACTGCAAGGGTCTGGAGAGTGACCGGGACCGGGAAGATTGGGAGGGGGATAGGTATTGATATCCAGGAAAAAACTGCAATCAGGGCGACAAAAAGGGAACTATTGGTCAGTGTTGCTGCACGGTCCAGGTTGCCAAACATCTTTAGATATGTACGCAGTCACCTGCTATGACCTTCTCTATTTTGCCGTTATCTTTTCTGACTACTAAAGCACCACTTGGATCGATATCAACAGCCTCACCTTCGAAACTGTTTCTGAGCGTGTTAATCCTGACTCTTCGCCCGATGGTTGAAGAGAAGGTTTTCCACTCCCTGATGACAGCATCGTATTCTCCAAGGGTGATCATGTCATACCGTGCCTCAAACTCTTTCAGAAATGCAGCCAGAAGAGCTGCACGATCAATATCGTGGTTCACTTCTTCACTTATCGAGGTTATAAGGTGCTTTATGGGCTCGTTCAATTTATCAATACTGATGTTTGCATCAATGCCCAGACTCACGAGGCAGTACTTGACCTGTTCTCCCTCAGCACCGAGTTCGAGCAGGATTCCTGCAACCTTCTTATCGCCGATGATGATGTCATTGGGCCATTTGATGAGCGCACCGATATCAAACATCTTGCGAAGGACCCGTGCAACAGAAACAGCACCAGCTAAGGTGAGCATAAACAGGTGGTCGATGGGGATCTTTGGTGTAAGTACGATGGTGATCCAGATTCCCCCGCTTGGAGAGACCCAGGCTCTACCCATCCGTCCATAGCCCCCGGTCTGTTCTTCAGCGATGATAACTAAACCGTGGAGGTCATCAAGTTCACCTTGGTCAGCGAGATCCTTGCCATACCAGATTGTGGAGGGGATACTGTCGAAGTATCGCATTCTTCTGCCGATTACCTTCGTCTTCAGATGCTTGTACACCACATGGGGTCTGAAGTCCATGTTGCTCTTATCGAGCATGTATCCCTCGTCATCAGAAGCGACAATGTCGTATCCGATCATCCTGAGTTCATTGATATGCTTCCATACCGCTGAACTGGAGATGGAAAGTTCTGTGCTGATATCGCTACTTGGTACCGGTTTATCGCTCTTTTCAAGGATTTCAAGGACTTTAAAAGCAGTTGCGTACATACGTTCACCGTTTGGCGTTGATCTGTTCAGATGGAAGCGGACAAGGATCTTTTCCGCAGACTTGTTTCAGGATCATGGTCTGATGTTCCATGAGTGTGGCAAGGTCAAAAATGCCAGTGATATCGACAAGACCGATAGCTGCAATGGAATCTCCTGATGCATCCCGGACCGGGGCAACGATGACCGGGACCCCTTTGTATGGTCCGGTTTTCGGGGTCTTTTTTATGACCTTGTTTGAGGAGAGAACCTCATCCAGTACAGGCCCCAGGTATGCACGATCCACGACGTTTCCCTCCTCAATTCTGACACCAGGAGTGTTTCGTGCCTTTGCAGTCACCGGGAGTCTGCCAACAATCTCGTGGATTGTCATACAGATGGGGATGAGATCTTCGGCTGTTGCATCAGCCGATATGGTATAGTGGTCCATCGATATCCCTCATATTTCCCTCGCATGCAGCTACAATAAGGTTTCGCCCTCGGTCCGGCAAAAATCGCGCAGAAATCTCCGGGAAGGGTATTCATGGAGGCTCGTCAGGATGATCCTGCCTGCGCCGAGCGAGTATTCAACCAAAACCGGAGCCCCCCGCATTCTCATCCTGACCGCCGGCCCTTGTTTGTCAGGCTCATAGCCCTGAATGTCAGCGTCGGTTTCTGTGTCCGGGATCTGAAATTCTCCATCAATGGATATTGTCTCCGGATAATCCTCGATGATACAGCCGAGGGGATGATCATCCTTGTCTTCAGGTTTCCCTTCAGAGAACCCGAATCTGTATTGGATAGTCAATGGAAGCCAATTATATACATCCGGGCGATTGATTCCTGCGCCAAATGCTATGAGTGTTCCTCCTCCCTGGATAAACCGGCGTATCCTGCCTTCGCATGCCCGTAATGCAGGAATGACTGAAGAGTATGCGGGGTTGGCGAACCCTCCGGGAATAATTACTGAAGAGAATGATCTTCGGAAAAAGGGTGCTGCAAGCAGATGGGGGGTGACCAGCTCGGCAGTAAAGCCGCAATCTTCTATGAGATGGGTAAACATGGTCGGACTGTCCCATATGATCCCAACCCTTCCTGTCATGGTTATCCCTTGATGACTCCGAGTGGTTCGAACCGTACAACAAGCCGGGAGATCCCGAGCCTGTCAACAACCGAGACTACCTCGCTACTGGATTTGTATGCCCCTGGTGCTTCCTCTGCTATGGCTCCATCATGAGGAGCCTTCACCATGATCCCTTCACGACCAAGGGTTTCCCTTACCTGACTACCTTTGATCGTCTTCTTTGCCTGGGAGCGTGAGAGGATTCGACCGGCTCCGTGACAGGTGGAACCAAAGGTTCGCATCATTGCCTCATCTGTTCCTTTCAGGAGGTATGATGAGGAACCCATGCTTCCTGGAATGATGACTGGCTGACCTATCTTTGAGTAGTCATGGGGGACATCCGGGCATCCCGGGCCAAATGCCCTGGTTGCACCTTTGCGGTGAACGCACACCTTTGTCAGTTTCCCATCGACAACATGCTCCTCCATCTTGGCAACATTGTGGGCCACGTCATAGACTAGCCTGATGTCATCGTACCCAATCCCACAGCATTTTATGAGGACATTGCGGATCTGGTGGGTTATCACCTGTCTGTTTGCCCAGGCATAGTTTGCAGATGCAGCCATTCCTCCAAAATATGCTCTCCCTTCTGGTGATGTCAGGGGGGCACACGCGAGTTGCCTGTCAGGCAGGCTGATATGATACCTATCTACTGCCCTTTCCAGTATCTGCAGATGGTCTGTGCAGACCTGGTGGCCAAGACCTCGTGATCCACAGTGAACCATAATACAGATCTGTCCTTCTTCGACTCCGAATACTTTTGCTGCTTCAGGATCGCAGATCTCGGATGCCACCTGAATCTCAAGAAAATGATTACCTGCCCCAAGGGTTCCACTCTGCGGTACCCCCCGTGACCGTGCTTTTTGTGAGACATGAGAGGGGTCTGCCCCCTTCATACTTCCACCTTCTTCGCAGTGGGTAACATCCTGTTCGGTTCCATACCCTTCCTCAACTGCCCATGATGATCCATGGATCATCATTTCATCGAGCTGTTTTGGAGAGAGCCGAAGTGAGGACCGTGCTCCAACCCCGACGGGCACTGCGTCGTAGAGTTGATCCAGGATCTCCTTTTTCTTCGTGATATCGCTGATTGTGAGCGGAGTAGTCAGCAGCCTGACTCCACAATTGATGTCAAACCCGACACCTCCTGGTGAGATCACGCCGGTTTCGTAATCAAATGCTGCAACTCCTCCAATGGGAAATCCATACCCCCAATGAATATCAGGCATTGCAAGTGAATGCCTGATAATGCCCGGCATGGTTGCGACATTGGCAAGTTGTGTAACCGCTCCTTCCTCAAGTGTCCCTGTCAGGTTTTCAGAGAGGAAAAACTTGCCAGGCACTCTCATTCCTTCTACAAATCCTATCGGAACCTCCCACTCGAGATCACCGGTCCGCTTCACACCATTAATCATTGAAGGACTCACACATCGAACAATATATCCAGTACGTACTCATCGTTCTGTCTGCTGATAGACAGGCCTGAAAATGATATTCCTTTCACTTCACTCCCACCTCCATGAATCTTTCGATCAAACGGCTCTCCTGAAAGCCTGGCAGTCAGGCCTCCCTCGTTAAGACTCACAGTGATCTCAGAGAAGACTACATTCTCAATCTCGGTAAGACAGAGAAGTTCAGAGAGAAAAGCCTGGAGGATTTGCTCATGATCGGTACCGGTAACAGTAAAAGAATAAGGGCAGCCAGGGCGGGCAGATCCCTGGTACATAACAGCCATAAGTGCGTGCCCACATTCTTCAAAGAGCGTTGGTATATCCTGTGCCCAAACGTGCATCAGGATATCTGCGGTATGCTCACGCTCTTCATAGGGCATAATCAGGTTGAACCTTCGATCATCGATTCGATGTGATAAGGGATCATATCCATGTGAATATGATCAATGTACCGTGCCTGATACATTGAGATGTAAATGAGGTGGTCTCCTGCTTTAAGCGTGATATCAGTGGGCTTAGCAGGTTTGTATGAGACAGGAAGGAGAACGGGACCACCACAGGAAGTTGAGATTCGGAAATTGGTATTTCGCTTATTGATATAGGCGATTACATCATCATCGATGAAGACAGATTGTGCTCCGGCATCCACTGGGGTTCCGGCATAGAGATCAGACATCTTCCAGACAGGTCAGACGGTGAGGGAAAAAATGCTTCTGATGAGGATCTGAAGAAGGTGTCTGCTCTGGTCTGCGGTGGTGGGATGAGATAATCCGGCGCACAATCGGGGTGTGTTTCTCACGCAGACGGTAGATGCGGCACCGGTCACGGTCACTACGTGTTCCTGCCAGTATCCCTATCCTTGATGATACAATCCCGATCATACCTGACACTGAATGAAAACTTGTCCTGAATGAGAGAGATAATTTTTCGTAGATCTCCTGGATCGAGAGGTCATTGTGGTTTAGAAAGATCCTGAGCATTGCATGCCGGATTCCCTCATCATCCCCGGCGAGCCAGGACCTAAGGCGCTCCTCAACAATATCATGGCGCTCATCCTGATAAGTCATAATCCGAGGTATCTGGAACATCGGCTAAATGGTTTCTTCTCCTGTATTTCTAATGATTAAACTGCTCCTCTCCGCGCAGAAGGCTAATGGTTTAATCTCCATGTGAATCTAACTCAGTAATGTATGGGTTTTTTCAAATACGATATCAGCTCCACCTCTCCTGCGAAACTCTGCACATTCCCAATGATAGTGCTTGCTCTTTCGCTGGTTATCGTGGGGATGACTTTTATTCACACCGGGCTTCCGATTAAACCCGGCATGGAGTTTACTGGAGGTATCGGGGTGACTATTGTTACCGATGATACAGTAGATCAACTCAAAGCCACGTTTGCAGACTATCCTCTCCTCAACGTTGAGGAAGGGATCAACCAGGGGAAATATCTCAAGTTTGATACGATGAGTGACGATAAGGTCCTCTCCCTGAATAAGTTGATTGAGAGTAAATACAATGGTGCCAAAATCGATCAGATTGGCTCCTCATTTGGAAAGACCCTTCAGGATCAGGCGGCTTTTGCGTTGATCATCTCCTTTATCGGTATGTCAATCGTCGTTTTTCTGATCTTCCGGACCTTTGTTCCATCCGCAGCTGTGGTCATTTCGGCTTTTGCTGACATGACCATGGCTGCTGCGGTTATGAATCTCCTTGGGATACAACTGTCCCTTGGAACAACTGCAGCACTCCTGATGCTGATTGGTTACTCTGTGGACAGTGATATTCTGCTGACCTCAAGGGTGCTGAAAAGACAGGGTAAGTTTGATGATAAAGTCCACGGGGCATTTATCACCGGTATCATCATGACCTCCACAGCGTTTTGTGCCGTTTTTGCGATGTGGGTGGTCTCATGGATCGGTGGAATTGAGATTATCCATGTGATGTCTCAAGTTCTCCTGATTGGTCTCATTTTCGATGTAATGAACACATGGCTGACCAATGTCGGTATCCTGAAATGGTATGCCACTAAGGGGAAAAGTAAACTCTCCTCAACCCTCCGTGGAGGTATGTAAATGGATACCGAGAAACTCAAGACCACCCTTAAGGACTACCGGGTAGCCATCTATCTCATACTCTTAATAGCCTCTATCATCGTTATATTCCCTCATCCCGGTCCAAACGGCATTCAGACAAACCTTCAGTTCGGTCTGGATCTGTCTGGAGGATCCTGGATTCAACTCGAGTTCCAGTCTGCTGTAGTAACATTCAAGACCAGTCAGCCGGTGGATCAATTTGTTTCTGATCTTGGCAAAAGGCTCAATGCTGATGTCTCGTTAGTGGGCACAGATAAAATAGAAATACGTAAACTGGTGTCTGAAGACGAACTGCGTCAGATCTTCAGCGAAAATAAGACTGAACTCGTTTCATATAGCCAGGGTGTATCCAAGGATACTGCTGATGATATCAAGCGTATTCTTGAGAACAAGATCAACAGCCTTGGAACCCGTGATGCCAAGACCTACGTAATCACCGGCCTGAACGGTGTCAGTAGATACATCAGGATAGAGATGGCCGGCGTCTCAATGAGTCAGGCACAGGAGATCGTTGGTAAGCAGGGTAAGTTCGAGATTCGGGTTGTGACAACCGGAAACGAGACCGAGCATGTTGTCTTTGGTGACTCAATTGAGAGTGTTGCCAACCCGTCACAGAACCCGCCGAACAGTAATAATTGGGGTGTCTCGTTCGCACTCAGCCCTGAAGGAGCGGAGGAGTTCAGACAGGCTGCAATCAAGAATGGTGCAGTTAAGGATCCATCAAACCACAACCTTGCTATGATGCTTGACGGTAAGATGGTATACAGCGCTCCGCTCTCACCAGACCTTGCAGGAACCCTCCAGAGCCGTGCAAGCCCGAATCTGGTTGCTTCAACCGGTGCAGGTGACAAAGGAAAAGAAGATGCAAAGAATCTTGAGATTCACCTCCGTAACGGTGCACTCCCGGTAGAAGTCAAGATAGCAGGTTCAGGTTCGGTATCTCCAGAACTTGGTGGTCAATTCAAGATGTGGTGTGTGATTGCAGGTATCTTTGCCCTGGTTGCAGTGGGAATCAGCATTCTGGTCAGGTATCACGAGCCCGCCATCGTGCTCCCGATGGTCCTGATTAATGCTTCAGAAGTCATCATCCTGCTGGCTATCACATCATTCTTCCTCCAGCTCGATCTTGCCACCATTGCGGGGCTGATTGCAGTGCTTGGTACCGGAATCGATCAGCTGGTTATCCTGACTGATGAGATTCTTCATGAGGGAAAAGTTCCCTCACCAAACATCTACCTCAAACGGTTGAAACGGGCACTTGGGATCATCATCGCCTCGGCAGCAACGGTATTTATCGCCATGCTTCCTCTCGCACTTATGGATCTCTCAACACTGCGTGGGTTTGCCGTTGTCACCATCCTTGGTGTTCTCGTTGGAGTACTGGTTACGAGACCAGCGTATGGCCATATAATCATGGCTATCCTCTCCAAATAACCAATACCATACTTTTATCTGTTTTTTTAACGCAATTTCTGATTAGGTTATCATTATGGGAAAACCGATCCTAATCGACTTTTTCGCTGAGTGGTGCGGACCGTGTAAGAGGATGGGCCCGATCATTGAGGAACTCAAAGGCATGATGGGTGACAAAGTCGAGATCAAGAAACTTGACGTTGATCAGCACATGGCAGAGGCCCAGCAGTACCAGATATCTGTTGTTCCTACCATCATTATCGAAAAAGATGGTCTCCTGGTGCAGAAGATCCAGGGAGTTACTGATGCAGAGACCCTGGCATCTATACTGAAACCACTGGTGGAGTAACGTGAAGATAGGGATCGTCGGGGGAACAGGTAAGATCGGCGAGGGAATGGCGATGCGCCTGTCCCGGATCTATGACGTACTGGTAGGCTCGCGAGAAATTGAGAAGGCACAGGATACCTGCGAGTCTTGTTTGAGATATGCCGATGATAACGGGTTGTCCTGCACTGTCAGAGGCCTTACAAACCAGGAGGTTGTGGATGGAGCGGATGTAATCATTCTGGCTATCCCATACAAGCATCTTGATTCAACGATTGCCGGGCTCCATGGTCTTGAAGGGAAGATCGTGATAAGTCCTATCAATCCGATGGAAAAGCACGATTTCTTTGAGTATATTCCTCCTGTAGAGGGATCTGCTGCTCTTCACCTGAAGAAGATTCTTCCTGAATCAACCCGTCTCTGCGTTGCATTCAACAATATTGCAGGAAACCGGTGGCGTGACATCGATGGCGAACTGGAATATTCAGTTGCAGTATGCGGTGACGATGCAGAGTCCAAACTCATTGTTATGGATATGATTGATCGAATCTCCCTGCTCAAATCATATGATGCCGGTCCGCTCACGATGTCGCCTGTCATCGAGGGTTTGACTGCCCTGGTGAATAATATCGCCAAGTGTAATCATATGAAAGATGTTGGGGTCAGATTCGTCTGATTATCATCTGGTAAATTTATGGTATCAGGAGAAGAGGTGAGTGCTGAGTTCAAGAGGTTTGGCAACCGGCTGGTTGTTGAGCATCTTGTCGGTGCAAACTTCGGTAATATGAGCGTCAAAACGGAAGATGATGGGTTTTTAATAACCAGAACCGGTTCTTACCTGGATGATCCGGGAGAATTGGTTTACGCTCCAATGTCTGGAGAAGTTTCAAAAACCGCATCCAGTGAGTGGCGTGTTCACCGGGCAGTATACCAGAATACTAGGCACCATGCTATTGTCCATGCTCATCCTCCTTATGCTGTCGCTGCATCTCTCATGCTTGATGAGGTGGTTCCTCTTGATAGTGAAGGAAAGATGTTCTGTCCTATCATTCCAATTGCTCATGGCGAACCGGGAACACAGGAACTCGCTGAAGATATTGCCGAATGTCTTGCACTCTCACCGCTCTGCATCGCCCGGGGGCATGGGACATTTGCAGCAGGCAAGACTATTGAAGAGGGTTACCTCTTCACCTCTCTTGGAGAACATGCATGCCGTGTTCTCTCGCTCACACGATCGTTTCAGGGGTAGAACATGAGTATTGAAGAGAAGTTTGAAAGACTGAACCCGGCAGCTCAGAATGCAGCAGAGGCTTTCATTGATTTTCTTCTCTCCCGTGAAGAGCGTGGTTTCTCTTCCGATGAAGAGATGAGCGAGGAGTTTGGAAGTATTGAATCAGATCCTGCCATGAATCAGACGGAAAGTAATGAATTCCAATCCTCCGGGACTGATAACTCAGGTATCATCCTTGCAGAAGAACGCATGATCGAGGAAGAGAGTGTTATCGATTTTGCTGATATCAACACCAGATTTGCCCCAAAAGATCCAAAAAAAGGCGCGAAAGATAAGGCCGGTCCTGTAAGGCAGAAAAAAATGTTTGACTGGCTCTGATACCAGTTGATGTCACTTCTTTTGTTGATGATTACACTACACGTGATGTGGTCGAGAGTTCAATGCCCTTCTCGGTTACAATGAATGGCAGTACTCTGCCGGGTGGTTGCATCCCTGCAATTTTTTTCACTTCAAGAGCCCTGATAACCTCATTTCCCCGCATCTCCTCATGTAGTTCAATGACTACGTCGCAGAGCCGTATCAGAAGTATCTCATTATAGAGATCATGAAGGCCCCGGTAAAGGGTAAAAAAAGCGTGATCATGCGAATCTGAAATCCCCTGCCGACAGGAGGCTACTCCTGAAAGAACCGGCTCAATCCCCTCTCTTATGATCAATGTAGAGAGAGAATCAACGATTATCCCTTTTCCTTCTTCCTTAAAAATATCAGAGCACCGCATAGTTCTGGAATCGATCATTCCCTCTTCCAGGTATCCATCTATCATGAAAAATGATCGTTTTTCTGGTGATATGGACCAGAACTGTCTGGCAAACCTGTCAGTTCCTGATGTTGCAGATCCAATAAGAAGGATTGAACTACCTGGAATGAATCCACCTTCAAGGGCAAGATCAAGACCGTTAATTCCGGTTGGACTTCTCCCTTTATAAGCTCGGATTACAACCCGGCCGGTATCTGTATCATCGGGCATGAATTATCTGATAATAATCTGATGATGCGTACGGTATCATTATATTTTCCTCTAGTAATTAG
>NZ_DATMYY010000290.1:0-3412 GCF_035560735.1 Methanospirillum sp. | reverse complement strand
CTTAAAGCAAGGGTATACCCTAAATAAGGACAGGCATCAACCAGAAAATTAACCGACATTGATATTCTAATACGGCTAATCCATGCATTTTTCAACCGTTCAGCACGAATAAAGATCTCATCTGCTCGATTATTAGCCTGGTTAAACAACTGTAATGTAGGTAGTCCCTGGATACTTTCAACAAAATATGAACTCAAAGATCTGAATTCACTCCAGATATTCTCACTATTATCTTTCTTTGCTTTTAGCGAATGCATCAGGAAGGCAAGGATTATTGGAACAAATACAATCTCAATGATAGCAGCGATCGGGTCAATAATGATCCAGAAGATCGTAAACATCATTACTGGAACAGTAAGACAGAGAATGACATACGGGATGTAACTTCCTGCATACATCTCAAGGCCTTCAATTCCATCAACCACTGTTGCTGTAAGCCATCCGGAGTTCTTTTTCTCAATATATTCAGGTCCAAGAGTGTGGAGTTTTCTAAAAACTGCAGACCTTAAAGAATTTTTTACCTGCAAAGCTGTATTGTGTGCTGCTATCTCTTTTCCATACTCACATACTCCCCGTAGTATAAGTGTGAATACCATTCCCGCTAAGAGAATGTATGTTGAATTGTCTATCTTTCCTTCAATCAAACGAGCCATAGCCAGAGATACAAGCATCAGAAACCCAACATGAGCTAACGACGCTATGAGACTGAGTGTATAGGTCAGTGCCAATGGAAATTTGATTGTGCGTACAAGACTGAGGATTCTCAGATCTACGAGTGGGCCGAGGATCCACGACGCTACAGAATCAGATTTACCTAATTTTAAATTATAAATTTTTTGCATTCAACACCTCTTTATAAAAAATGAGAAATTGTTCAAACAGTGTATGAAGAGGATATAGTCTTCTTGACCTCTTCGATAGTACCATCCTGCATTTTGAGTATCCGCGTACAAACCAGGTTTAAAAGTTCAAGATCATGAGAAATCATGAGGTATGCTACCTTCGTCTCTTCCTGCAACTTTTTCATCAGATGTATTACCTGAGCTTGGACTGATACATCAAGCATTGATGTAGCCTCATCAGCAATGATGAGAGCTGGATTTAATGAAAAGATCTTGGCAATAACTGCCCGCTGAATCTCTCCACCTGATAACTGATGAGGATATCGAAGAAGCTGATCCTGTCGAATGCCCACTTCATGAATTATTGGTTCTAATATCTCTAATGCTTCATTTGATGTGCATTTACGTGCAATCCTGACTGGTTCTGTGAGGCTGTCGATAACTCTCATACGTGGATTCAGAGAAGTTTCTGGATGTTGAAAGATCATCTGCATTTGAGTTCTCGTTCTGCGTAATGCCCATTTTCCAAGTTTATTAAAATTTTGTCCCTGGAAAAAAACCTTACCTGAAGATGGTTCTTCAAGACGGGTTATACATCTTCCAAGTGTCGATTTACCAGAACCACTCTGTCCATATAGCCCCACAATCTCTCCTTCAAATATTTGAAGCGAAACATGAGAGAATATTGGATTATGACCATAATCTTTTGAAAGATTAATGACATTCAGGATGAGTGATGGCATCTGACCAGCCTCCCATGAAATAAAGATAATTCTGGATGTAATTTCTGACAGATATCTTTACAATATGGACATCTATCCTGAAAGTGACAGCCCACAGGTAAATCTGCTAGATTTGGACTATGACCCGGTAAAGGAACTAAACCATTTCTAGGTCTAGCTTTCATGAGTCCAATGGTGTATGGATGGTGAGGGTGAGTAAAGATCTCTTCTCCTGTATTTCCGATCTCAACAATTTCTCCAGAATACATGACCATAACCCTATCACATAGTTTCTCAGCGAGATCAAGGTCATGAGTTATTAAAAGAAGAGATGTCTTTTTATCAGAAGTGATTTGAGAGAATATCTGGTAACTATTATCTCGAGTCATCTGATCGAGACCTTTTGTTGGTTCATCTGCGATGAGTAACTGTGGGCCTCCGGCAAGAGATATTCCAGTGACAACTCGTTGCCTCATTCCACCAGAAAACTGATGTGGATATTGAAGGGCATTAATGGAAGGATTTGGAAAAAGAAATTTTTTAAGCGTCAAAACTGCCCGTTCCCACGAGTCAGTTTTAGAAAGACCATTCTGCTCAAAAACTTCTGCAATTTGTAATCCGTTCGTCAAGAGTGGATCTAATGCCGCACCTGGATTCTGTGGAATAAGGGAAATTTGCCTCCCTCTCATAGTGTGCATTATTTCTTGAGGAAGGGCATAGATATCAGTATCAAGATATTGAATTGTTCCTCTTATTCTTGCAGAATCTGGAAGAAGGCGAAGGATAGAGGCTCCAATAACTGATTTTCCTGATCCACTTTCTCCAATAATTCCAACAGTCTCTCCAGGCTGAATTGAAAAATGTACATCTATGACTGCCTGAACATCTCCTCTCGAAGTAGGAAATGTCACATACAGAGAAGAAACCTCAAGAAGAGTTATAATTCGGTCACCTCTTCATTAAGTGGATTGAGAATTTTGCGAAGTTCCTCTCCAAGGATGTTAAAAAGCAGAACTACTGCAGTTATTACCAAACCTGGTATTATTGTCAGAAGTGGTGCAGATCTCATAAAATCTTTCCCTGCACTTACCATAGCACCCCATTCCGGCATATCTGGGGGAATCCCAATGCCAATAAAACTAAGAGCTGCGATATGAAGGGTTACACTCCCGATCTCCAGAGTTATAAGGACAATAATTGGAGCAATAATATTTGGAAGAATATGTCTGATCATAATCCGTGTATCAGATAGTCCACTCAGTTTTGCAGAAAGAACGAATTCCTGATTTTTTATCGAATATGTCTCATTACGTATCAATCTGGCAAAGGAAGCCCAAAAATTAAAACTTAAAGCAAGAACCATAGCCCCGATTCCTGCAGGAATATACGACAAAAGTGCCAGTGCTATAATCATACCAGGAAATGGGAGAAGAATATCAATAATTCTACAGAGGAGCATGTCTAAAAAACCACCATAATACCCTGCAAGGAGTCCTCCTGAAATACCAATAAGGACTGAAATTCCCACTGTCAAAAGAGAAATAGTCAGAGTAGTTCTTGCTCCATACAAAATTCGGCTAAACATATCACGACCGAGATAATCGGTTCCAAAAATATGCTGAATCGATGGAGTTTCGATCTTATTTTTAATATCTATCTTCAAAGGATCATATGGCGCTATAACTGGAGCCAATATTGCACATGAAAGGAGAATAGCCAAAAGAACTAGTGATACAGCAAATAATTTATGTTCCATTATTTTCTGAAACAAACTTGAACTTCGGGTATCTTCCTTCTGTCTTGTTTCAAGCATCCAACTTGAATTATATTCACTCATATCGAATCCTC
>NZ_DATMYY010000289.1:0-7645 GCF_035560735.1 Methanospirillum sp. | reverse complement strand
ATTTTTAGGAGGGGGTTATGCACAATCCTCCTGAATAGTCCTGAACAGTTCCAAATATTTCTTTATCGAACGATGAACGAATAATTCTGGAAAAATGGAAATTTCAGGAAAACTGAAACCAGATCAGATCTCAACTGTTTTCAGGGCTTCGTGAACCATTCGTTTCCAGACATCTGAAGATTGCTTATAGATCTCTTTTGATTTTACCAGATCCGGATTCTCATCAGTCTTCTCAAGCCGCTCCAGTGTTCGTGTAGCAGTATCCAGAATCCAGCAGTCATGTACCTGCTTATTGACAGCAGCCACAGACTCAGCTCGGACTGATACCAGTGTTCTCCCGTCAGGAGCAGTAAACACATTGGGTTTACCTATTACCGCCACATACGTTGGCTTTGCTTCAACGGTAGGCGTCTCGATGGATGCAATCTGGTGCATCGCCTCTGGCTGATAACTCCCGGCACTGACAAAGAAGAAACCACTCGGATCTTTTACTTTGATCTGGTAGAAAACCGCCTCACCCTCTGATTTTTTCTTATCAGCAAGAAGCCCTACCAGAAATACCCTGTTACATCGCTCTCCGGTTGGGAGGAGTACAAAGGTCGGGCTTTTGTCTTCACTTCCTTCCTTGAAGTGATATGTTGTCTCTCTGAACTCTGCTGCAAATACACGCTTTGCCGGTTCACGTTCGTACCGCTGAAATGCAGTCTGCTCACTCATGACTGGTCACCTCTGAGCGGTTAAGCAGATCAGCATGACGTGCCGAATCAAACGTAAGGAAAGAACATGATGAGGTGAAGAGTCTGTTCTCGATAACTCTTCCCTGGCACGAGATATACCGACCAAGTAAGGCTTCACAAAGGTGGTAATAGACCGTCTCAAGACCCAGCGGATTGTTCTCAGCCATCTCCTTGGCACCATCCAGTGTAAGACCGAGGAGTTTTTCGACTCCTTCCCGTGATATGATCGTATCCCAGGTCTGCCGTCCATTATCAAGCCATCCTTTGATTCTGAGATCGTATTGAAAATCAGGCTGGATCTCATGGATCTGACAGTAGTTCTGTCTTGTAAGCACTCTTCCGCATCCCTCTACCGGACAGCGTTTGATAAGGCCTGAACCGGGTGAGATATGAACGAGTGCACCTGTGACCTCGTCACCTGATGCTTTTACCTCAATCTCTCCGGTGTCGTCAGGAATAATAACAGACCCGTTTAGAGTCAGGGATGGACGCCCGTTGTATTCGTCTGCTGATGCGTATTGGATTGTGTAAATTTTTCCCGGAATTATCCGTTCTACAGTACCATCTTTCCATGTCACGAATCTGATAGTTCCTGTCTCATCACCAATAACTCCAGACTGCAGGATCCTCTCACTCGTATTATCATATTCCTGGGCTACTTTTACATGCAGGCAGACAATTCCTGGTTTTATCTCAGCAACCGGTGTTAGTGCAGGTTCTAGATTTTGATCTCCCTGAAGTGAAGAAATCCTGGTACCTGAACTGAGCTGCAGGTTCATAGCTCCGCGATAGAGGTCGGCTATAGCGTAATCAAATCGGTACCAACCTCCGGTTTCTATCTCTGCCACCTGTTCTCCCTGCCTGATGGTGAATCTGATAGCACCGGTGTTGTCAGCGATCACTCCCGCTGCCCTCACTGCTCCCTCCAGGTTGGGAGTATATGATATGACTTTTCCTTCAAGACTGATAAGTCCCGGATTCAGACCAGAAATGGGTGAAATATCAATCTGTGGAATGGTCTCGCCCGAGAGTGGTGTTACTACCGTTCCCGATGTGATCTTGATGTTTTTCTGTGAGTTGTACTCGTCAAGCACAGCTGATTCGAACCGGTACCATTCTCCTACCTGAAGAAGCGGAGCGTGAGCATTTGACCAGACAGTGAGCCTCATCACTCCTGACGAATGTGCAAAGATACCGGTTTGTGCTATTGAAGCAGAGCGGGGTGGAAAAAGAACGGTAATCACTCCTTCGAGAGTGGCAGTTTCAGGTGCTAATCTTTCCGGGAGCGGGCTGACATTGATTGCCGCTGCGTCATCTGGCAGGCTGGTAGCCCCGTTGAGAGTCAGAGACAACCGTCCGTTGAATTCATCTGCAGAAGCATAGTAGATCGTATATGCCATCCCAGGCACGAGCCGTTCTGCTGACTCGTCCTTCCAGGTCACAAACCTGATAGTGCCGCTCTCATCTCCAAGGATACCGGACTGAAACATCCTCTCACTAGAACTCGCGTACTCCTGAAGCACTTTTACCCGGACACAGACTATTCCGGGTTTTATTCCTGCCACCGGAGATATAGCTGGTCGAAGGCTGCGATCATCTGATACCTGGGTTATCTTAGTTCCTGCATTGAACTGCAGATTCATAGCTCCGCGATAGAGATCAGCGACTGCATACTCTACCTGATACCATCCTCCCTCTTCCAGTTCAGGGGGCGCTTCCCCTCTTCTGATCGTGAACCTGATTGCCCCGGTTCCGTCAGCGATGACCCCGGCAATCTGCACTGGTCCTTCAGCACGTTCTGTATAAGAGACCACTTTCCCTTCCAGGCTGATTATACCCCGATGCAGATCTGCAATGGAAGTCTTTTCAATTGTAGGGAGTTGATCGTGCGCAATCGGGAAGATTGCTGTTCCTGAATGGACCTGAAAACCAGGTTGGTTATTGAACTCGTCAACCGCAGCAGACTCGAACCGGTACCATTCTCCCTGTTCAAGAGCCGGGGCTTGTGCTTTTGCCCAGACAGTGAACCGAATAGATCCCGACTGGTCAGCGAGTATACCACTCTGTGCGACTGAAGGAGAGCGTGCTTCAAAGAGAACAGTAACTACACCTTCGATCGTTGCCCAGTCTCCGATCTTAACCTCTGCGATGGGTGTTGCATCAGGGGCATCAGATGCCACATTAGCGGTTTGAATATGTTCATCAAGACCGAACTCGCGTGAATAATCACTGACTATTGAGCGTTCAGCCTCTTCTTCAGGAACCCCGAACTCGTTGATCATTCGGGCGAGTTTCTCCTCTATCTTTGCCGGTTCGATCTGATGACCCAATGCAGCAAACTTTTCGGAGATCCTTTGTGTAATTGATGTCAGGTCCATATGTCATCTCCAATCAGCTCTTCTGATCATGATGTATATAAATCATATAGGGCACAGGGTGAAAGTGAACGGGGGTTAAATAATCGACGATGTATATCCCTGGTGCAATATCCATCAGGAAACTACTTCAGGGGATAATTTGCAAGAAGCGATATTAGTTCAGAACTGCTGGCCTCGGGGTTGCGTCGCAGATGATGCACTACTACCGGCTGATGATTAAGTGTACAGGGGGCACAGCTCCATACTCGCCCCGAACTCCGCGATCCGGTTGTCCATTCGCCAAGAGTTTCATCTTCACATGGATAGAGGGGGCAATAGCAGAAATCACACCTCTGTCCCCTGAAGTGACAGGGATAATACGGGCATCCCTTCTTGTCCCATTCAATCCACCGGTCACCACCGATGGTAGTGTGAATGTGAAATGACGATGTGATACTGGATCGGCCCGGGATCTTTAAAAAAAGTTCTCTGATATATCCAGCACCATATGATGTAGCTCGGAATATCTTTTCACCTATGTTTTCCGGATTGTTACTTGGGGAGGCACCCGAATATTCTGATCCGATGATGATGCCTCTCCGGTCCCAGCCTGTACATTTTTTATCACCTGATGAAGTTTCCATCTCTACTTTACCCACTGTTATCAGCGCATTAAGCAGATCCCGGTCCTCCAGGTGTCCATTAATAGTGCAGATGATCCTTGTGGTGATATCCATGTTCGGTGAGGTTCCAGCGCTTTGAATTTCTCTGCTGCCTGGATCCTCACTGGCAACTCCTGCAGTGATAAACAGGGTCACCTGATCATATCTGAACACAGCATGGTGCGTTGATTGTTCCGGAATTAGAAGTCCGAATGCTGCTTCAGGTGACAGACCCCTCCGATATGCTGTATTTCTTATCAACCGTAAATAATTAGAAGGATTTGAGGGCTGTACCTGGTGGATTAAAAGAGATGTGACATTTTTGATGCCACCATTCTCCCCGGTACTACAGGCACGAAATGCGCCTCGTACGATGAGGGTATCCTGTGTGAGGTAATACCTCATACAACCGAATATCGGTGTCTGTCTTTGAGTTCCTGCTGCTTTCCTGCGTTCCAGCCTGATACATCCTGAAGATATCCGGTGACTCTGCTGATCTGCACGACATCATGAGACCCGCATTCAGGGCAGACCGGTTCACCACAAAGTGGACAATATTCTATTGTTGAGGATATTTCATGACCACAATCGCAGGTGTCAAGCGGACACATGATCTCCAGATTCTTTTCACCACAGACCGGACATGGCGTTTCATCTACGATGAGATGGCAGGAATGACATTTATAACGCCGCTCTGCAACCGGTAACTCATCTTTTGATGAATACTGTGCTGCAATCTTGCGCTGTTGTTCACTCCATATCATACACATACATACTAAATTTGACCTTATGAGGGTATCTGGAAATATTGAAGTCTATCAGATTTTCTTATGTCCGCTTTCCGCGAAGTGAGGCATATCCGGCAGCTGCTGCTCCAGGATCATCTGATTCATAAATAGCCCTGCCGACAATAATGCCATCCACAAGCCCGGCTATTACGTCAGGATCCCCTCCCTGGGCTCCGACACCAGGTGAAAGGATCTTTCTGGTCCCAATGATCTCACGCAGGATCCGTGTCCTCTCCGGCCTGGTTGCAGGTGCAATTATCCCATCAGCCCCGGCATCAATAACCATCCTGGCGATACGCTCTGCTGTTCCGCCCTGGAAAAATTCAGCGCCTCCGGGATGACTCATCTCAGCAACCACATAACACTCGCCCTCATTGTCATGAGCAACTTTTACACAGGCCCTGACCGAATCTGATCCTGGAAACCCATGGCAGATTATTCCTGAGAAACCTGCTTCAAAAACCTGTTTTGCTATGAGCTGGTTGGTATTTGGGATATCTGCAACCTTGAAATCGGCAATAAGCGGGAGGCCAAATGCTTTTAGCTCCTTGGCAATATCAAGGCCTTCGGCTAGGATGAGGGGGTAACCTATCTTTATTGCATCAATGTGCGGTGCTGCTGCTGAAGCGATCCGCATGGCATCAGTTTTGGTTGTCGGATCAAGTGCAAGGATAAGGTCGGTCACGAAATTCTCTCCATTGCTGTTGCAACAAGCAGCGGGAAAGTGATTGTGGCGTCACAGTAAACCGTTACTGTCTCTGCATCCTCTTCCACTTTTCCCCAGGATCGTGCTTCATCAAGGGTTGCCCCTGAAAGACCGCCTAGATCTGGTCTGTCACCAGTCAGTTGAATTGCGTAGGTGAACCCTTTCGGAGTCATCAGCATACTCTGCAGAATAAAGTTTTTCGGAACTCCCCCCCCGATAAAGAGGGCTCCTGCTCTCTCAGATTCAAAACAGAGATCGATGATCTTTGTCATATCAGCAAAGGCATCAACTGTTACCTTTCTCCCCTGACGGAAGAGCCAGTACTGAAGACCTATCATCGAGTCCTGGATGGCAGGACAGAAAACCGGAATATTATGTCTGGCTGCCGTTGCAAGGATCCCTGTCTCTAGCCTCGATCCGATGTGTGCAAGGAGATCACTTATCGAGATGACGCTCCCGTCTTCCAGTTCGCTGTATACTCCCTGCATAAACTCTTCAAAAGCGATGAAGGCATCGTTAGGGAGGTAGACATCGTATATTCTGTTTATCTCTTCGTGTCTGAGATCCACATCATTGCAGCGCTCGGTTCCTTTGAAATGATGGCATCCGATCGCCTCAATCACATCATGAGTGAGGTTTGCCCCGGTTGAGACGAGGGCATCGATTCTTCCATCCCGGATAAGATCACTGACGATCCCTCCCATTCCTGCGGGAACCATTGCCCCGGCGAATCCAAGGAAACGGGTGGCTTTGGCATCGGTAAGCATGGATGTGTAGATGGAGACAGCACGGGAGAAAGCACCTCCATTATACGCACCAGCCTGCTCCATCACCGTGACCAGATCATTGACACTCATTCCCGGCTTGAGATGAGCCTGTCTGACCGGAATATCGCAGTCCATGTGTATGTATGTACCTTCACGTATCAAGTAACTGATGATGAGTTATGCCGTATCTGAAAGGAATACTCCTGATTTAGCAATATGATCCCGTCCGATTTCGTAGATGTATACGGTTATTGCATCAGGAGAGACACCCAGTTCCTCGACAAGTACATCGGTAACACGTCTGGCAACAGCCCTCTTCTGATCCTGTGTTCTTCCTTCTGCCATGGTAATCTGAACTGCCGGCATGTCTGAAGAGTTAGGATACAGATTGAAAAGAAGCTTCCCCGAAGACTTCTTTTCCCCTGATAAGGGGTCGTGCAAGGTGTCTGCGGGCTGTTGGAGGGACTTCATACCATCCGGTGAGGATCTCTCGTTCTCTGATTATTGTTTCCGGAGTCCGGGCTTTCTCATCGCACTTTCTGCATTTGTATCCTTTGCCTGCTCCGGCACTGGTCATCTGCTTCTGGCATTTTCTGCAGAATGGTGCTGATTTAATCTCGTCTCTCTCCATCGAATAGAGGCAGAATTTTTCAAGATTTAACGTACCGTTCAGGAATGAGCCGACTGCAATGATTCTGTCTCCAGGGATAAGGGATCTCACGAGTTGTCTGAAACCTTTCGTTGGCTCAAATGCCATGCATGTGAGTTCTTTCTCTCCATCTCGGATAACGAGGCTGACATGACCACCTGTCCCAGTGATCGGATGATGCAAAACAGTTCCACATACCCTGTATGACGAGTTCTCATTCAATGACCCGATTGTTCCTGCAAGCAGGTGTGCATCGGTTCCCTGATTTGTGAGCCAGATCTGTCCCCAGGGAAAAGGCTCTGATATAATGCATGATACAGCATGGGCAACCGCAAATGGAGAATCACCCCGTATGCCATAGAGGACCGGGTCAGGTGAATGAGGTACACAGACAACACAATCCCGGTCCCTGTCAACAGTATCCCAGGTGTGAGGTGCTGTCTCCTCATCTGCAATGAAGAGACTGTCATGATTGACATCACGGGGTGTGGACCACCGTGACTCTTCACGGTAAGCAAGATATTCCCATGTGTGATCCGGAAGAACAGAAGCAATTGCGGCTGCAGCTCCAATGAGTCCACGTCCTAGTTTATATCCCCTCCAAGCCACTGCATGCTCTGTGAGAAGTTCTTCAGTTTCAGAAATTGAACAAACCGACGTGACAGCTTTAACATAGAAGTCAGAAGGAAGTTGCTGTTTTGTGAGAACTACTCCGGGATGTGTTTTTTCGCATTTCAAGTCAGCATATGCATCGACAAGGCTGCATGCATGAGTAAACGCAACACCAGGATCCCCTCGGGCTCTGATGGCAACAGCAGCGTTCCCCCTAGTCCGGAAGGGAATAGTCGGGTTTAGCCTAATCAAGCGTGCTTCGCATATCAAAAAACCTAAAGCACGAAGATCCCTGATAAGTTTTGCTCCAAGCCATGTTGTACACATTCCCTCTGGAGAGTCTGTGTCATCCACACCGATCCAGAAT
>NZ_DATMYY010000288.1:0-2810 GCF_035560735.1 Methanospirillum sp. | reverse complement strand
GGGATTGATACAATTCCTCGTGAACAAGAGCAATAGATTTTACCCGGTTCTGGCCTTCCTTAAGTATTTCTTTCAGTTTCTCGTCTGTCGTTATACTTGATTGAATATAAAAGAGGCTTGAGATCACTTGCATGTTGTTCTTAACACGGTGGTGAATCTCTTTGAGTAAAATCTCTTTTTCACGAAGAGAACGTTCAATCTCATGTTCCATCTGGGTTTTCTGAGTTATATCTCTAAAACTCCAAACAGTCCCGACAATCTCTTCTCCGACCTTTTGAGGTTTTGAAACTCTTTCAAAGAGTTTCCCATTTACCAGTTCTATAACATCATATGTTTCCCGGGATGGGTCTTCATAGATTTGATTTATTTTTTCAAGGAATAGATCCGGATTTTTGACCTGATGAATCACCGATCCTAATGTTGCGATATCATCATCAGATTTTATAATTGAATCAGGGATATTCCACATGCTGAGAAATATCTTGTTATAGGTAACGATTTTTCGAGATATTGCTACTACTAACAGGCCATCGGCTGTAGATTCAAGTGCTGCAGTGAGGAGTGATAATGCCTTTTGGATTTCTTTCTCTGCTAATATTCTCTCTTCAACTTCTGCTTTAAGCTCAACATTTATCGACTCAAGTTGATTTGTCCTTTCAAGGACTTTCTCTTCGAGTGATTGGTTGAGCCTCCGAATTTGTTCTTCTTTCTCTTTAACCTTTGAGATATCGAGGATGAATGCAACTGATTCGTCCCTTTTTTCTCCAGAAAGGACGAATCCAACAAGAACCCAGATACGGGTCCCATCTTTTCGGAAGTACTGTTTTTCATATGGAGTACAGTTTCCTTTCTCTTGAGCTTCAACAATTGAGTTCTGATCAAGATGCCCAAATTCAGGGGGGGTTAAATTATCCCACCTGATAAGACCATTTTCAAGTTCAAACCGGGAATATCCAATAATTCTGAGAAACTCATCATTTGCCTGAAAAATATTCCCATAAATATCCCCCATCAATGTTCCAAGGATAGGAGAATGGAAAAAAGCAGATAATTTCTCTTCCTGTTTCCTCAGTTCTGACTCAATATGTTTTCTTTCTGTAACATCCTGAAAGATCCCAATGACTTTTAAAGGAGTTTTTTCTTCGCCACGAATTAGGTCAGCTATCGATGATATAATCCGGGTTTGGGAACCAACCGGTTGTATGGAGAATTCAAGCTTAAATGGATGTTCATGCTCAATCAGGTCCATCAACGCCTGATAGACATGATCCTTGTCAAGCATACAAGAGAGTAACTTTTCCAGCTCAATGAGCCCATCCGGATTTACATCCAGACCAAATAACCTGAAACCTTCATCAGATAGCCAGACTTTCCCTGTATTAATATAATACTCCCAGGATCCCAGGTGGCCTACTTTTTGTGCTTCAGTTAGGCGGTTTTGTAATTCCTGCATCTGGATTTCACTCTGTTTTAGAGTATCCATCTGATGCCTCAGTTCTTCTTCTTGTGATGACAACTCTTCGAATGAAGCACCTAATTCCTCATTTAATGAGTAGAGATCTTCATTCTTTTTCTGGAGTTCTGTTTCAAACTTGATTCTTTCAGTATAATCCCTGATAATTGCCTGATGGTACGTCGTACCGTCAATAATAATGGTTCGGGTACTACTTTCCAGGGGAAAAAGAGATTCATCTTTCCGACGGTGCGTTGTCAATATGATTGAGCCGAGAGGATGATTCAGATGTTTAAAACCATCTGAAAGTGTAATAATGTCCCGGTCTGTCTGAAGATCAACCAGATTTAATCTTCTGAATTCATCAAGAGTGTATCCATATAACTCTGATGCACGGTCATTTGCGTCAATTATCTTCCAATTTGAATCAAAAATAAAAATTGCGTCATTTGCCTGCTGCATCAGGAGACGGACACGATCAGCAAGAACGAGTTCCTTTTGTTTTAGTTGATAATTCTGGCTGATAAAATCATTTTCCCGTTTTATCCAGATTGCCCAGATGGCTATCCCTGATGCAATCATGAGAAGAAGGAGTATAGCCATGACCAGGGATACAAAAAATCTAAATGGTGCATAGATCTCTTCCTGATCTATTTTCGCTACAAGATACCAGGGGGTGCCGTTTATATTCAGGATATCTGCGATGACAGGAATTCCCCGGTAATCATCCCCATAAACAATACCTACCTGTCCTTTCACTGCCTTAACCGCAGGCACATCATTTTCACTTAATGGGATCCGTAACGAGAGGCTTGCATTCGTAAAGTGTCGCAGATCATTAATGAATAAAACATTGTCATCTTCCTGACGGACGAGAAGTGATTCTGCAGTCTCACTGTTCGTTGGCCACGATTGGATCAAAGGAAAGAGGTAGCGTTTTGGGTCTATCTGATATATCAGAACACCAACAACGGGCCCATCTGCAATCTCTCTGATAGGGCACCAGTATTCCATGACTGGATTATTTGTATCGGGATCCCGGTATAGATCTGTATTTATTGGCTTTGTTGAGTTGAGGGTTTGAGAGAGATATTTGTCAATACTGTTCTGACTTACCGAAGCATTGTATGGCGCTTTGAGCAGGACTTCACCTGTTGGTGATAGAAGGATTATACCCTGATAATCATACTTCTCTAAAGTAGAATTCATCCAATCAAGCAAAGATCCCTGAATTTCACCTGCTGATTCAGGTTTATTTCGGGATTTGATATATATCGATGTGATCTGGTTTTTAGCCAAAATTTCTGCATCTGATTCCCGTTCATGATACCAAGCCGATATCTGGGATGACTTAAGA
>NZ_DATMYY010000287.1:0-13197 GCF_035560735.1 Methanospirillum sp. | reverse complement strand
AATGTAAGTCGTGCGAGATTATTATTATTTGCGCTGCGAGAGCGTTGATCAGTAGTAACTCAGGGAAAAATAATGGCAACAGAACAATTGCATGTCCTTTTGATCGAGGACAACGAGGATCATGCATTTCTGGTGATGCATGAATTAAAAAAAGGTGGATATTCAACAGATCTCCTGAGACTGGACACTCTGCAATCAGTCTGTGATGCATTAGACTCCAAGGAGTGGGATGTTGTCCTCTGTGATTACTCACTTCCCGGGTTTACTGGTCTTGATGTTCTTCAGGAGTTCACTAAACGTGGGCTGGATATTCCTTTCATTATTGTATCCGGTGAGATCGGTGAGGATACTGCGGTCTCGCTGATGAAGAGCGGCGCCCATGATTATATCTTTAAAGGAAACCTGAAGCCTCTCATCCCTGTCATTCAACGTGAGATTCGCGAGTCAGAAAATCGAAGAAAGAACCGGGAAAATGATCAACGTCGTGAGGCAGAAGCCCGAAAATACCGCGCCATGATAGATGCGGCCTATGACGCTATAACCCTCTTTGATAAGGACATCCTCGTTGAATGCAACGCAACAACTTCAGAGATATTCGGGATTCATGGAGAAAATATTCTAGGAAAAAATATTCGTGATCTCTCTCCACCTACACAACCTGATGGGACCGAGTCAATTCTTTTCTTTAGCAGACACTATGAGGATGCAGTACGGGGTATTCCTCAGAATTTTGAGTGTATACTGAATCGGGGTGACGGTACTTCGTTTGATGCAGAGGTGACACTCAAGGTTCTAAAGCTTCCTGAAGGCCAGAGGACACAGGCAACATTTCGGGATATCACTGAACGCAAGCTCGTTGAGCGTGAAATCAAGGAGCAAATGGAGACCATACGTGAACTCCAGCAACAGGAGATGACGATGATCAATCAGAATCCTCTCCCGCTCCTTCTCATGGATCTCAATCTGTGTATTCTCAAGGTGAATGATTCGTTTCTTCTGATGAGCGGATACTCAGAGAGCCAACTCCTTTCTATGAAAGCCCATGATTTCAAGGTCCTGGAAAAGACTGGAATGGGACTCAAGGAAGCTTTGAGGACGAAGAAAGCTGTTACCGGTCATCTTGTTGTTGAGTTCCCTGCAGGGGTCCATCATATTGAACAGGACATCATCCCGCTTTTGGACAAGCACGATCAGGTGGTCAGTGTGATGTCCACCTATAAAGATCGGACCGAGGAGATCAGGAAGGAAAAAGAGATCCAGCGAATGATTCAGGAAGCAAAGGATCATGCGTTGGCATTAGATACCAGTGCAAAGGATCTTGCCGGGGCCTTTGAAAAAGTTTCTTCCGGTGATCTCACTACCGACATCATGGTCAGAGAGGGTGATCCTCTGGGGGTGGTTAAGAATGATGCAGTCAAGACTGTAGGTGCCCTCCGAAATGCCCTGCTTGAGGTTAACAGAGTATCTGGTCAGGTTTCTGATACGATGCAGGAGATCAACAAAGGATCAGAATCTATCGCCAAAGCAACACTCCAGGTGGTTCGTACTGTCCAGCAGTCTGCAGAGACCGGAAAGGACCTTATTGCTCACATCGAGGATATCACAGATCAGATCTCCACCCTCTCTGCTTCAAACGAGGAAATTACAAGCACTTCTCAGGAGATCCTCAAACATGCTCAAGATGTGACAGTGCGGGGAAGTGAAGCACAGTCCCTAGGCAACGAAGCAAATGACAGGATGGATGTGGTTAAGCGGATCGCTCAGGAGAGTGTTGAGGATATTGATGAACTCAACAATCAGATCCGTGAGATTAACAAGATCGTAAAAATGATCAATGACATTGCTGGTCAGATCAATCTTCTTGCCCTCAATGCTGCAATAGAGGCTGCCCGGGCAGGGGATGCTGGTCGTGGGTTTGCCGTGGTTGCAGGTGAAGTCAAGAACCTCGCTGCTGACGCCCGCAAAGCAACGGATCATATCTCTGATGTTATCAATGCCATCCAGCGGAGTAGTGAGAAGACATCAACCGCAATCCGCTCCTCACATTCGGAAATTGCGCATGGGGTGGATAGTGTGACCAAGACCATCGAAGCGCTAAATCAGATGGTAAACGGGGCATCCGAAGTAACCCGCGATATGCGGGAGATCGTCAAGGCCATCGAAGAGCAGGCAAATATTTCGTCGTCGGTTGTTAATACGGCACAGGAAGGAATCAAACTGACCGGTGATAACCTGAAACAGGTTGAAGAACTCTCAACCCTTGCTGAACAGGTCAGTGCCTCGGTTGAAGAGATCAACAGCGCAATAGTGGAAGTTGGTGATCTCACCGGTGAACTGAAGGATGAGATTCACCGGTTCAGGGTGTAAAACCCGGTTCTCTTTTTTCCCTTTGGTCTAAACAAATTAGAAGAAATTCTGTGTGATGTAGTAACTTGTTCCATCAAATGATGTTCCAAGTCCGATTACTCTGAATTCTGGAAGCAGCAGTGTTGTTTTATGTGAGATACTATTCATAAAGGACTGAATTGCAACTGATGCCACCTGGTCAGGGTCATCAGGATTTATTTTCCCGAACTGGTACACATCGCCGATTGGAATCTTTACAATATTTTCACTGATGCCATAGAACTTCTTTCCGTTCGGGAGGTATCGCGTCTGGTTGTATCCATGACGGGCTGCCCTGTCGATTGGGTTTTCTCCAGATGGGTTGACATGATCAAAGAACTGGCGATCTGCCATATCCTGGCTCTGATCCTCTGCAACAACATCAAGTGCAGAGTCACGTTTCAATTCGGTCAGGTTTCTCTTAGCCCGTTCGGCATTTGTATAATTTAGTACGAGTTCTGATATCCTCTCATTGTACCAGTCCTGGGGACGGGTATAGGTGTTGTTAATGGTAACCAGGTTACTACTTATGCTATTATCGCTCTCGTTGGCATCTTTGAGCAGTGTAAATTTGATCGTGAGCAGTGCACCGACGTAATATTTTCCAGCAGGAATGGTATCAGGCACTTTTCCGATAAGACCGGTTTCAACAGAATTTCCCGGACGAATAAACGAGACTTCTGTCTCACCGATTGGATAATCTGCCGTAGTGATGTTTTTGTCTGCTGAAAGGTACAGCGTGACCGAATCGGTCATTGATATCCTGTTGCCTTTGTTGTTTACCGTAAACCATGTGTATAGCGGGCTTCCCGGAGCTCCGGATGGAGCAGAATGAAGATCAGAAATGGCAAGATCAAAGGTGGATGATTCATTTTGAGCCGCTGCCACCGGAGATGGTATGATGAAAAGGATGCTCAAAAGAACAAGGAGTATTACGGGTCTTAGTTCCATGATATATCACTCCCGATCACAGGTTTAGTGATCAGGATAGTGAGGAAAGGTTCAGGCTCAGAGAATAATTAGTTCACGGTGTCCTATGCTTTTGTGGGCATGAAAGTAGGATGGGTCTAATATCTGAACCATCGCATCATGACGATTGCATCCTCAGTGTTAGCATAATATCCTGCATATTGAAACACTGGTTCATATCCGAGTTTTTTATAAAATTTCTGTGCGTTCTGGTTCGATATCCTGACTTCAAGCTGCATGGCTGTAGCGCCTTTGAGCATAACCTGATACTCTGCCCGTTGCACCAGGGCAGAACCAATTCCTGACCCCCGATGGAGCGGTGATACTGCAAGACTGCAGATATGGCCATATATATCTTCACCGGTATCCTCCACTCCACAGATGATGTACCCTGCGATTCCATTAGGTGAATCAGCAATAAAATTTGTATCAGGGAAAATTTCAAGAGCCTCTTTCAGAGTATCCCTGCTCCAGAAATCTGAAAATGATTTCTGTTCAATAAATTCAACAGCAGGGATGTCAGCCTCTTTCATTTTGCGGATCTGCAGACTCCTGTTCTCCATATTTCTGGTACTGGTTTGTCACTGCACTCTTATAGGGGCAGGGGGATACGTATAATCAGACTGGTGTCAGATACATGGTTCATATATATCCTTTTGCTGCCGTGAGACCTGCTGATGGAAAGGCACAGGAGATCGCTGCAGTCCCTTATGATGTGGTCAGTGCTTCGGAGGCACGAGAGATCATCACCAATCAACCGCTCAGTTTTCTTCGGATTAGTAGAGCAGATGCCCTATTGCCTGACACAGATCCATATTCAGATCAGGTCTATGCTCTATCTAAAAAGATATTTGATGAGTATATTTCTGATGGAATCTGTGTTCAGGAATCAGATCCCGCCCTTTACGTATACCGGGTTCTCCATGAGGGACGATCGTACACCGGTCTTTCATGCTGTGTGGATGCCCGTGAATACAAATCCGGGGTTATTCACCGTCATGAACTGACCAGGTATGACAAGGAAGAGGATCGGACAAAACACATCGATGCGATGGATGCCAATACCGGACCCGTTGTTTTACTTCATCTGAAGAATGATGTGGTAGCAACACTTCTCAATGAGTCAGTAGAAGGAAAACCTCTCATGGAGGTCACTGCAGCAAATGGAAGCATTCATCAGATCTTTGCGGTGCGTGACTCTGAAAAGATCAAACCAATTATTGAAGCATTTGGCAATATCCCGGCACTCTATATTGCTGATGGCCATCACCGCTGTAAATCTGCACTGAATGTTGCAGAACGCAGGATTGAAAAGGGTGTCAACATTCCTGAAGAGACTTGGCATGTTATGGGGGTTGTCTTTGCAGAAGACGAGGTGAAGGTACACGGGTACAGCCGTCTGCTAACCTCCCTGGGCGATTATACTCCAGAAACTTTTCTGACAGGCCTTCGTGCGGTTGCAACCATAACACCATTTGAAGGAGTTCAACCTTCTTCCTACTCAATCACTCCAAAGCAGAAGAAAGCTGGGCTTCATGTTTTTCATCTCTACCTGGAGGGAAGATGGTATGAGTGTGCAATACAGATCTCTGGTTCGGTTTCCCGAATAGATTCTCTTGATGTTTCTGTTCTGCAGGATCAGGTTCTGGTCCCGTTCCTTGGGATCACTGACTCACGGGGAGATGCACGGCTCCAGTACCTGGGTGGTGCACGCCCAATCCGCGATCTGATGGCAAAGGTAGACTCAAGAGAATACGTTGGAGCAATTGCCATGCAACCCGTTGATGTACAGACTGTCTGTGCGATTGCAGATGATGGTGGTATTATGCCCCCGAAGTCCACATGGTTTGAGCCAAAACTTCTGAGTGGGCTGCTTGTCCACCTGTTAGAATAATATCAGGTTCTTTTTTCGGAAGTTTGAGCTTCTGCTCTTCATAACTGCATACAAAAAAAGGTGTAGCCACCTCTGGTGGCTGGGCTCTTTTACGTTGTTCCAAGAACGCTTACCGGAGCTTCGATATCAGTGGCAGTGCTCATCATGGAGACCATGTCAGGTTTTGCCATCATGGCGATGACATCACTCTGGCATTTATAACTCCGTGCATGGAGTGTGTATGCTCCGCTGCCATTCTTTGCGTAAACCAGAGCGTAGTACCGGGAACCAGTTGTCGGGTACGTGATTCCGACGTACTTGTTTGAACCACTGCTCGTATCAGCACGGGTTGCTGCACAGGTACTGTACCGTGGATCGCAGTCTTTGTAGACGTATAATGAGAAATCAGGTCCGCAGTAACTGGTACGCATTGTGCTGACATCACTTGCAGACATCATTGACATTGGGATGACCTCATTACCACAGGGGCCTGTCAGGATCCACTCGATGTAGTTGCGGTCACCCATGATCTGATAGGTGTAGGTCTTTGCCTCTCCTGAATTCAGGTATCCGGTCTTGACATCATCTGCTGCCGGAGTACAACTGGTTCCCCCGCAGTTTGGATTGCCATAGCACGGGTCCGGGCTTGGTGGGTTGGGTCCGGTACATGTATTTGATGCATCCAATGTGAACTGACCATATCCAGATGAGGAATATACCACAACATACCAGGAACCTCTGTCAAGATTCAGGTACTTTACCTGATTATATGAGGTTTCTGACTTGTCGTAGTGAGCCATGATGTAGTTTTCATTTGGCCAGCTTCCGACCGGACTTCTCATGGCATAGATGTCAAAATCTGCTCCATAAGGTGCGTTCAAAACCAGCTGGGCCCCGCAGTCCACCTGGATTTCATAAGTTGCTGCCTGTCCCTGGTAGAGGTATCCACTCTTTGACCAGAAGTACCCGGAACTTGCCGACCCGGGTGCAATGCATGCTGCCATGACCACAAGGATCACTGCAGCAGTCAGATATCCTGAAATGTATTTCATTTTCCACTCCCCTAAAGTTGTACTATGCTCTGACTCTATGATCTTACTCAAGGTTCCTAATCAATCTTCTCCATTTATACAGAGGTGAATTGGTTCTTATTTCTCCTCATGATGGTGGAGCAACGGATGTTGCTGTGTACATCATTGACGAGAAATCGGGCCGCTTCATCATCATGACCACTTCGTCCTGGCAGGTATAACTCCGGCAGGTCAGGGTGTATGTTCCACTTCCCTGTTTAGCATATACTTGAGCGTAGTAAGTGGCTCCGGTCTGTGGATATGATATGCCGACATACCCGTCAGAACCTGATTCTGTATCTGCATAATCAGCGTACCACCCCCAGTTTCTGTGTTTTTCCTGTTTGTAGATGTAGAGATCAAAATCAGGACCACAGAATCTGGTTCGCATCGTTCGAATATCCCCGGCTGACATCATACTCATAGGGATGATCTCGCTGCCGCATGGCCCGGTGAGGATCCACTCGATATAGGATCGCTCTGCAGGAATGTAGTAGCCGAATGTTCTACTCTGCCCCTGAGACAGATATCCTGTTTTGACATCTGTTTTAACAGGAGTACAGCCTGGCTGACACTGACCGTCACAACAGCCATTATCAAAGCAGGAATCCCAATAGGGATGCAGAGGAACCGGGCATGTGCTGCTTCCTTCAAGCTGATACTGGCCACTTCCTTTACTGGCATAAACTGCCACACACCAGGTTCCCGGCTCAAGAGTGAGTGAACTGATTCCACCTCTTCCGATAGAAGCCCGGTCATGATGAGTTATGATGTAAGAGACTCCCTGACAGGAACTGAACGGGTTGTCGTTTTTCATCGCATAGAGATCAAATACGGTACCAACTGGTGCATGCAGCACAAGCTGGGTACTGCAATCGATCTGGAGTTGATGAACGATCCCTTGTCCTGAGTACAGAAGTCCAGATTTCGTCCAGGAGACCTGAGATCCAGCTGAAGCTGTACTCACGGCAAGGAGAAGGACGAGAAACAGCGTACATAAACCACTGTATAACCTGGATGAATTCATTTTTCCTCTCCTGCAGGGTGTCATCACCCTGTCATGATCGATACTATCCGGGTAGTGGATAATAATTCTTCTCCCACTTGAAAAAGAATAGTATGCTGAGTTTTACAAAAAGGAAAGGGGCCTTACTGGGTTTTTTGGGATGGCGGCCGGACCATTCGCTCTTCATCAGATCGATACATCTCAACAACCCCGCCTATGACGATCACTGCCGGGGGTTTGACACCTGCCGCAGTTGCCTTCTCAGCTATGGTTACAAGTGTTCCGATAGTCTCACGCTGATCAGGTCTGAGACCGCGTTCGATTACTGCAACCGGGGTCATGGGTTCTCTTCCAAATTTTATCAGCGTTTCCGCAATCGTGGGAAGATTTTTCACACCCATCAGGATTACGATCGTCCCTCTGCTTCGTGCTAGCCACTCCCAGTCGATAGCAGACTCTTCTTTTGTGGGATCCTCGTTTCCTGTGATCACTGTCACCTGCGATGCCCATTTCCTATGAGTAACTGGTATCCCAACTGACGCAGGTACGGCGATGGCACTTGTCACCCCTGGAACAACTTCAACCGGGATACCTTGTTCCCTGCAGGTTTCAAGTTCTTCTCCTCCCCTGCCGAACATGAAGGGATCACCACCCTTGAGCCTGACCACCCGTTTTCCTTCTTTGGCACGCTGGATCATGAGGTCTTCTATCTCACCCTGCTTGCGGGTGTGTTTGTCACCGTACTTACCTACATCAATCAGTTCAGCACGTTGTGGGAGGGAAGAGAGTACCTCGTCTCCTGGAAGCTGGTCATACAAAATTACTTCAGCCTGATCTATCACTTCTCTGGCCCGGATAGTCAGCATGCCGCACCCTCCCGGTCCTGAGCCTACCAGGAATACTTTTCCTACAGTTTCAGTCATGTGAAAGTCCCAGCCTCAAATAGGCTTCATCAATCAGTTCACGTCCGCCTTTCCGAATCTCGGTACCGAAAGCATGTGCCTGATCCAGATCGCCGATATTCTGTTCCAGCCTGAACACCCGATCTCCCTCAAGTGAGAGAACCTCCGTGATCAAATGGCGGTCTTTGCAGTATATCCCAAGAGGTGTATAGCACCCGCCACCTATCTCTTCCATGACTGCCCGTTCAATCAGGGTATCTGTTCTGGTGACCTCGTCATCAATGGTTGAGAGGATTCCCGTAACTGCTGGTTCTTCCCTACTTACTACGGCGATCGTCCCCTGGTTGGTAGAGGGGACATGGATTGCAGGATCAAGTCTGAATCCGGGAAGAGTAAGTGAGAGACGCTGCAATCCGGCCTCAGCAAGGACAATTGCATCGTATTCTCCGCCTTTCAGTTTTCCAAGACGAGTATCAACATTTCCTCTGAGAGGGAGTATCGAGATCCCTGACCAATTACGCTTCAACTGGGCAGTTCGCCGTGTGCTGGAAGTTCCGATGACTCTGATTGCATCGCGATCCTTCTCTGTCACGACATAATCTGCAGGAGAATCCCGTTTCAGGATTGCTGAAGTTGTCAGGCCTTTGGGTCGTTCAGCTGGAATGTCCTTCATCGAGTGAACGGCGATGTCAATCTCTCTGTTTATAAGGGCATCATCAAGGGCTCTGACAAAAACTCCCTGGCCACCTATCTCATGGAGAGGCACTCCGGTCTTCTCATCACCAACGGTAGAGATAAACACGAGTTCTGTTGTGACCCCCTCATTCTCAAGAAGCCCTGCAACCTTTTCTGCCTGTGTACGGGCCAGCATCGAGTTTCGGGTTCCAACTATCAGATGCATGCCTTGTATGCCTGGCTTATAGCCTCGATTTCATGTTCTGAGTGTGTTACTGAGATGAAATTTGTCTCGAACTGGGAAGGTGGGAGGAAGATTCCTGTCTTGAGCATTTTTTCCCAGAATGATCTGAATGCAGTGGTATCCGCTTCCTTGGCTTCACGGTAGTTTCTGGGAGGCTGGTTTCTGAAGTAATACTTGAACATCGATCCCATCCTGACAAATGAGCCCCCTTTCCCGGTGCATGCCTCTTCAATTATTGATGTCTTTGATTCAAGTTCTGTATACATTCCCGGGTGCTCATGTATCCAGTTCAGAGTAGCAATCCCTGCCGTGAGTGAGAGCGGGTTTCCGGAGAACGTCCCGGCCTGATATACCGGTCCGGCTGGTGCAACCATACTCATGATATCTTTTCTTCCTCCAAATGCCCCAATAGGAAGACCACCGCCAAGGATCTTCCCAAGTGTCGTCAGGTCAGGTTTTATCCCAAAGAACCGCTGGGCTCCGCCGATTCCAAGACGGTACCCGGTGATTACCTCATCAAAGATGAGCAGGACATCATGTTCTGCTGTCACTGCTCTCACATCCTCAAGATACCCCTTTTCAGGCAGAATCGGGCCGATGTTACCGAGTACCGGCTCCAGGATGAGTGCAGCAATTGATGATGCATCTTTTTCCAGAAGCGAGGAGAGTGACTCGATATCGTTGTATGGGATCTGTCTCGTATGCTTTACAAGATCAGCCGGAACACCTGCTGAATCCGGTTGTCCGAGTGTTGTGCATCCTGATCCAGCCTGAACTAAAACTGCATCATGTGCTCCATGAAATCCGCCTTCAATCTTGATGATATCAGTCCTGCCGGTGAACCCCCGTGCAAGTCTGAGTGCGGCCATGGTCGCTTCTGATCCTGATGAAACAAACCGTACCATCTCAATTGATGGATGGTCTCTGATCACCTGCTCTGCAAGTGTTATCTCCGCGGGAGCGGGTGTTCCGTATAGCCACCCGTCAGAGAGCTGGCCGATGATTGCTTCTTTTATGGCTGGATGGGCATGGCCGAGGATCAGGGGTCCGTATGCACAACAACAGTCGATGAGGTTTGCACCGTCTGCAGTTGTCAGTCTTGGCCCGTGTCCGGAGGTGATATAAAACGGGTATGGCTGTATTGCCCTGACAGGACTTGAAACACCGCCAGGAATTACCTGTTTAGCGATATTGTATAATTCACTGCTCTTCATCGATCCACCTGCATACTGATTCAGCAAAATAGGTGATTATCAGATCCGCTCCTGCTCTCCTGAGCGATATAAGACTCTCCATCACCACCCGTTTTTCATCAAGCCAGCCGTTCATGGCCGCTGCCTTGATCATTGAATACTCACCTGATACTTGATAGGCTGCTACTGGAAGGCCAAGAGTTGCAACATCAGAAATGATATCGCCAAACCATCCGGCAGGCTTGACCATCAGGATGTCTGCTCCTTCAGCAGCATCGAGTTCAGATTCTCTGAGCGCTTCGCGACGGTTTCCAACAGGTTCCTGGTATGTGGTTCGGTCCCCGAATGAGTATCCTGACTCTGCTGCATCACGGAACGGGCCATAAAGGCTGCTTGAAAACTTTGAGGAGTAGGACATGATTGGGATCTCCTCATATCCATTCTCGTCAAGTGCAGATCTGATGGCTGTCACCATTCCATCGAGCATACATGACGGGGCAATGATGTCTGCCCCGGCAGCTGCATGAGAGACCGCGATCTTCTGCATAAGGGCGAGTGATTCGTCGTTTTTTAGATCTATCCCGTCTCTGCAGTCACCAATGATCCCGCAATGTCCGTGTGATGTATATTCACATGCACAGAGATCCGTGATGATAACCATTTCAGGAACAACGGCCCTTATTTTTTTTATTGTCTGCTGAATGACCCCATCTGGAGCAAATGCCCCAGATGCTGTTTCATCCTTCTCCTTTGGTATTCCAAAGAGAAGGACAGCCTTGATACCAACGGATGCAAGGTTTTTGCAGACTTCATCAGCCATTTCTGGAGGATACCGTTCAACCCCGGGCATCGATGCGATTGGTACAGGAGATGCCGTTGTCTCATCAAAAAAAAGGGGGGCAATAAGGTCAGTCTTTGCGATACGGGTCTCGTTCAGGAGCGGGCGTATCTGGCGCCGCCTGAGTCGTCTCAATCTTATTTGCGGGAACATAGTCCTTCTCCTCTGATAATTGCCGATACCAGTTCTTCGGCCAGGGTTATCTCGCCCCTCTCGGCACAGAACCGAATCGACATGGTCACATCAGCCAGGAGTTTTCTGGTCAAAGCCCTGGTCAGATCCTCAACTATCTCACGAGCATGATCATCGTATCCCTGCAGTCTGGCAAATGCCCTGTCACGTTCGCGGACCCTGACTGTTTCAGCCCAGGTATGCAGGGTTGCAAGGGTCTCGTCTGCAGCCCGGCGGTTGTACTGTTTGATGAACTGATCAAGTTCTTCTTCAAGAAAGGCTCGGGCATGTGTGGCTGCCTCCTGCCTGAGCTGGGCAGTGGTGTCATTGACTTGTCTGAGATCGTCAATAGTAAAGAGGCAGACTCCGTCTATCTTTCCAACCTCCTCTTCCACATCACGCGGCTGGGCAATATCCACAATGATGATGGGTTTTACTTCCCCGTCGAGTGGCCAGGTTCTGCCTTTCATTGCCTCACTGACATCTTTAGCACGGATGACCGGGTGTGGGGCAGCCGTACAGCAGATAACGACGTCTGAAAGGGCAAGGTACCGGTAGAGATCATCCATCGGCACCGCTGTCCCGTCAATTTTGTGGGCAAGAACCCGGGCTCTGTCAAGCGTCCGGTTTGCGACATAAATGGCAGAAAGTTGTTTTGCTGCAAGAGCCTGTGTGACAAGTACTCCCATCTCCCCGCTTCCAAGGATAAGGATACGTTTTCCCTCAAGTGTATGCAACTGCTCTTCAGCAAGAAGCACTGCCGCTGACCCGACTGATATTGCCCCGTTGTTTATTCCGGTTCTTCTGCGGACCTCGGATCCTGTATGAATAGCCTTGTTGATACAGAGCGTCAGAATAGGACTAGCAACCCCGAGTTCTTCAGATTTAGTGAGAGTTCTTCTGAGTTGTCCGAGAATCTGATCTTCTCCGATGATAAGTGAATCTATCCCTGCTGCGAGTTCAAGCAGGTGAGAGAGTGCTTCCTTGTCCTGATAGAGTCTGAACTGTGATCTTCCTCTGCTCTCAAGAAATTCAACAAGGATATCCGGTTCACCATGAACAATGACTTCAACACGGTTACAGGTCTGCAGAAGTGCAACTCCTTTGAACCATTCCCGGGCTTCTGTAAGGAATACATCTTCATCAGCAAATCTGAACTCTTCTATCTCCGGAACTGAAGCGGTATGATGTGATATGCCTGCAATAGTCAGGGGAGCAAAGAGAGTTTGTCTCATGTCAGGTAGGTCTCTTTTACTCTCATGAGAGTATCCTCTGGTTCGCTTCGAAGACTCTTCCATACTGCAGGATCATGCAAAATTGCAGTCAGGATCTCTCTCCTCCTTGTTTCCGGAATCATTCTTGTCCGCATATCCATTCTGAGTTCTTCAGACAGGGAGATCATCAAATCGAGATCAGGCCACATATCTTCAATCTGTTCCCGAATAAAGCGGGAAACTGCCGGACTACCTCCGCTGGTACTGACTGCTATGGTATATCTGTCACCTGTAATTTTTGCGGGAAGGATTACATTAGAATGTGAGTCTGTAGCATTATTACAGAGAATCCCGTCAACTCTGCATCTGGTCGCAATTATTTGATTGAGATCCGGGTCTGACGTTGCTGTGATGACCAGAAAAGCTCCTCTAATGAGATCTGTAATTACAGTCTCATCCCGCGGTATTGTTGTACTGACCTGTTTAACCTGAATGGAGCCAAATGCAGGTGAAAAGGTTCGGCTGTAGACTGTAACATCAGCTTCACCGGCAAAGTATCGGGCCTTGCGTGCACCCACTTCTCCCCCTCCAAAGATGGTCACCAGCCTCTTTGAACAGTCAACCATGAGGGGTATCATTGTAAGAAATTTGGATCTG
>NZ_DATMYY010000286.1:0-3789 GCF_035560735.1 Methanospirillum sp. | reverse complement strand
GTATAAAGGACTGGTTCTTTGTTATTGCTATGATCCTTATGGTAGCCGAGATAGTGCTCAGATACGGAAGAAGGAGGATTATTCAATGAAGTATACTTTTGCAGCCATTCTCATTCTGGCTGCCTTTGCCATATATCCTGCCTTTGCAAGTGATGTCACTCTCAAAACAAGCCAGAGTGAGTATACATTCCCGGCTGGGGAAGAAGCCCGGGTTCCATTTGTTGTGGAGAGTTCATTTCCAAAGACAAATGTTGGGACCCTTGAATATACTCTGACTAGAAAACAGTCACAGAAAGGATTCTCGTTCTCTCAGACAAATTCTCAGTCACAGTCATTTCCAATCAGTCCTGGCAGTTCACAAAATGCAATTACCCTGAGTTCAGCTGATCTGGCAGAATTTGAAGTCAGCCTGTACATGCATTACCGAGACAGCGGTAAGGATTTTGTATCAGAACTTCCGCCATTTACAGTGCAGTTTGTTCCCAATCAGACAGCACAGAATCAGGGTTCATCCGGTTCTTCACAGAGCTCAAAATCATCGCAGTCAGGTAGTGCTGGTTCCCCCCTGACATCAACAACTAGTGAGGAGAAACCTGCAGGCCAGGGTCAGAGTTCTGATCCCTTTGATGAAATGGACCAGCAGATGAATGCATTAAAGCAGCAGAATCAGCAGATGATGCAACAGATGCTTTCCAGTAAGGGGATGTCATCATCGGGATCTGGCAGCGGATCTCAGTCACAGAATGCACAACAGGCATTGCAGAATAATCAGATGAATGCACAATCATCTGCCCTTCAGCAACAGTTAGCACAAGAGACAAGTCAGAATAAGAAAGATCAACAGGAACTTGCTGACAAGATGCACCAGGATCCCTTACTGAGTCAGGTTAATCAGGATCTAAAGAATGCAGGGTACCAACAGAAAGATGGAAGTATCTCTGCAGAAGGCAAGGGTGAGGGAACTGTATCTGCCCAGTATCAGAATGATAAGAATCAGGGTGTTTCTCTCGATGGAGATATCCAGAATGGGTCACTTGAAAAACTGACTGCAAGTTCGAATGAATCTCTTCCAATTCCTTCTTCTTTAGCAGATGATCCTAGGTACCAGGCAGAGAAGAAAAATCTTCAACAGGCCGGTTACAACCAGACAGGTGGTACACAGACCATAACGCCTAATGAAACAAAAATTGATGAGCAGTATAATACTTTAAATGGAAAGAATGCCACTATCTCTTCAATAATCAGGAACGGAACAGTTGAATCTGTAACTGTGAAGAAAGAAGAAGAGACCCCGATAGGGTGGTATATCGGGATCATTCTGCTCATTATTTTAATCTGCCTCTGTTGCTGGGCCGGGTACCGGTATTATCAAAAGAAGAGTATTGAGCCAGAGGAAGAACTCCCTATCCTTGTTGAGCCGGTTGATATCAAAACGAAAACTGAAGAATACTTGATTAATGCTGAAAAGGCTCTCGGGGAAGATCGGATCAAGGATGCTTACGTTCTCTTCGGTCAGGCTCTCCGGTTCTTTATCTCACAAACAAAAGGTTTGGGAACTGCTTATACTACAGAGGAGATACTCTCTCTTGCCAGAAACCAGGGCATGGATGCCAAGATAATTGCACCAATCCTGGAGCGTTGCATGATGGTAGAATACGCCCGCAGCACCGGCTCATCTGAAGAGGCGACTAAATTTATCAAGGATATCAGAACCTTTGTTACTGATCATCTCCCAGAAGAAACAGTGGAATAATTTTTCGAGGATCTTTTTTTCATCTTTTTTTAGAGACCGTCAGATATATAGCCGGACCAGACTGAGTTTTCCATACGAATGGTATGATTCAGCAGAATACCTTCTGTCAGGTCTGTGGAAAGTCTGCAACTGAAATGTAGATATTTGGGTGCCGCCAGTCAGTGGTCTGTAGTGATCATTCAGAGAAGACTTTGATCTCTATGATGCATGGGGAAAAGCAGATCTGGGGTCTAGTTATTTCTGGCGGTCCATAGTCGGAGGAGAATAGGAAATGGGAGAAGTTCGCCAGCTGGCAGTGGTAATAATCACTGCTATAATAATTGGAATTGTGGGATTCTGGCTTGGAGGGTTCGTTTCTACACTTATACAAGGAGATCTTGTAGTCTCCGATTATCACAGTTCCTGGTCATATGACGGAAGTCTGAATGAGTCGTATCAATATGTAGTAAAGTCAGATCAGACCTATCGGAGCCTGAACAGAATCTTTAATGTTCCGGTGAGTTATGGAATATCTGTCGCCGCACCAGTTTCATTAATTAGTGTCACTGTTCCTCGTGGAGCGTATTCATACCTAAAGGATTACGCCGGAGTCGTTCACATGGAGGGAGCTGGGAAAACTGATCAGACCCTTATTCAAAATCATGCCCAGAGTAATGAGGCTGGAGCATTTGACCCCGGTTATTATTCCGCTGGAACCTGGCCAGTTGCATACTCCTGGGTTATCTCTCCACCGATAGAGCGTGGTTCAGATGCAGACCATCTTAATATAGATCTTGCTACTGATCATGTTGCGTATCAGTCTGTAACCATCACCATCCCTGCTGACCGGGTTAAGGAGGTATTTCCGCATCCTGCAGGATTAAAGGTCACAAAGTCAGGTGATTCCTTTGTCATTACTGGCAGCGCTTTAAGTGATATACCACTCGGCTTTGAATTGGTACTTGACCGAGGTGCAGGCGACCAGATTCGTGGTAAAGTCAGTGATCTGGGATCGGTGAAGGTACTGGAGAAAACAAATGCTGCAAACCCGTGGTATTCTGCGATCCTTACTACTACACCCTATATTGCATACGCGGTTTCACTCATACTTCTCATTCTTATTCCCGTTCTTCTCCTCCTGATATGGTATCTGAAAGGAAGAGAAAAACCGTTTATTGTTCCCGAACATCTCAGTGTTGTTCCGGATCCTTCACTTAAGCCATGGATGGTGAATCTTATCTTTGAAGGTGATCCTGAAGAATTCGGAAATGAAGGGCTTTATGCAACTCTGCTTGACATGCATAGGCAGAAGCTCATCAGAATAGATCAGAAACCTGATAGTAGCGACCTGACAATAACAATTCTGAAAGACCAATCAACTGATGCATATGAACAGACTGTTCTCAATACATTCAGGCGGATTGCAACAGACAATGTAATCGATACCGGCTCTCTTGCATCAATGGCCGATGCAGCAAATTCAGATTCATCTGTTCGAACTGCCTTACTCGCCTATCAGGAGGAACTCAAGTCACTCACTTCTTACTCCAGTTCTTACCTTGAGTCACATTATATTGAGGATGGGCGTGGATATCTGGTGCCTCTCCTGATTATTCCAATCATCTGGTTGCTGTTCTCAATTTTTACTGCTATTGCCGGAAGCAACGCTCCCCTGGGATTTACTGCAACAATCTTGTCAGGAGCAGCATTTCTTCAGGGACTGGTTGGCATGCTCTTTCCTGCAACCCTCTTTGGGAGATGGAAAGGCGATACGTACGAAGAAAAACTTAGATGGGACTCGTTCAGATCATTTCTGTCTGATGCAGTCCTTATCAAACGCTATGCCCCTTCTGATATTTCCATGTGGGGTGAGTGGCTTGTATATGGAACAGCTCTTGGGGTCGGAGATCGGGTTGTCAGTTCAATGAAAGATCTTAATGTAAACCTACCTGAGTTCTCTTCAGCTTCGGGTACCTCACTATTTGCACCTGCATTATTTGCATCGGCTTTTATGCCTGTAACCTCGTATGCCCCGCCATCTTCTGGATCTGGATCTG
>NZ_DATMYY010000285.1:0-11080 GCF_035560735.1 Methanospirillum sp. | reverse complement strand
GTTAATGGTATGGCCTCATCAGAGAGAGAAGCATCTGTCTCCATAAGAATCCTCTCATTTCTGAAGGAAAATCAAGAAGGGGCAAATATTATTGAAATTTCAGAGAACCTTGGCCTTGGTAGAAATCTGGCTGCCAAACATCTGACAAACCTCTACCAAACCGGTCGTCTCGATCTACGAACTATCGGAAAAAATAAGATCTACAGGCTTGCACACCGGGTTCCTTTTCATATCTATTCTGATTACCCGATACTAGGAGCTATCGGGTTTAACCGCTCACTCTTGGTTCATGAGACAACAGAAGTTGCCCTCAAAATTCTTGGATGTACCGAGGCAGATCTGATGGGTAAATGGATAGAAGATATTCCTCATCCATTATTTCAGAAATCGAACTTAGTTACCCTTGCCCGGGGTGTCCTTGATGAGAAACTCTCTCCTCCCCAGATCACCCTCCATGAAATAGGGAATATGATTTTTAGAATTATCATCTCCTTCTGCATTTTTGATGACTCCAGCATCGGGATTGCAGTGATTCTCATTGATCTTACAAATATCGAGAAAAACAGTCTAAAAGAACAACTGGTATCAAATCGATTAAATGCCCTCATGCAGGAGACCGGAGAATTTATTGTTGATCTAGATTCTGATGACCGAATCATCAGGGAAAACCAGGCCCTAGCCCGATACTATGGAGGGACATCAACTGACTTTATTGGACTACGAGGACTTCCCTCAATTGCTGCAGAAGATTTGGATGTTCTGAAACATACAGTAGCTCTAGATCCTGATTCATTACAAAATCCTTCAGCTCCGTTTGAGATCAGGGTTGTGATGCCAGATGGGAATATCCGATACCAGGAGTGGCGGGCATATCCTGATATAAGAAATGATATCCTCTGGTCATTACACTGTGTCGGTTCTGATATTACTGAAAAAAGAAATCAGGAAGCAATAATCCGACATTATGAGGCCGGATTATCTACGATAGTCGAGGAAAAGACGACTGAACTTCGTGAAGTGACAAAAAACCTGAGAAAAGAGATTGATGAACTGAAGAAAAACGAACAAAACCAGTATCTGAACCAAAACCGGTACCAGCGGCTGACTGAGATGATACATGAGATCATCTGGGAGACGAATGAAAATCATGAATTTACGTTTGTAAGTGCGAAGGTAGAGGATTATCTTGGATATCAGCCTGAATCTCTCATAGGAAAGCATTTCTTTGAGATTGTTGATGATACCATTGGCCAGTATCGACCCTTGGATTTTGTTTCACTCCTGGTATCAGGAAAACCAATCGACCGGATAATAACACCCATACGAAGCAGTGATGGGTCCACATGCTGGTTTGTGATATCAGGAGTTCCACATTCAAATCCAGACGGAATTTTTTATGGATATCACGGAATTGCTCAGGATATCACAAGGCAGGTTTTAGAAGAGGAACAGAAGTCAGAACTCGTGACCGTTATTGAATCTACACCTGATATTATTACTATTACCCATGAAGATGGCACGTTAATGTATCTCAATCAGGCAGGAAAGAAATTCTTCGGACTTTTAGATCAATCAGATATCAGTCAGATCAATGTTTTCTCGTACATTCCTGAGTTAGATATACAGGATTATCAGGCCAAGCGATTAAAAGCAGTCGAGGCTGGTTCCTGGCGAGGTGATACCGTCATTCTTTCAGGGAGTGGGACGCTGGTTCCTTTGTCCCAGATCATTCAGTATCATCGACACGAACCCTCAAAAAAATCTTATTTCTCAACCATCTTGAGGCATATTTCAGAGCGACTGGCCTTTGAACAGAAACTCGCAACTGCGTACGAATACTCCAGGATGCTTACTGAAGTGAACCCGGATCTTATTGTAACCTTTAGTTTAGATGGGAAAATTTTTGATGTCAATGCAGCAGTAGAGCGGGTTATTGGATACTCAAGAGATAAGATTGTGGGAAAAGAGTATTTTCAATTTTTTAGTGAACCTGAACGGATAAAAACTGCCTACAGGCAGTTACTTACCGAGGGATCACCGGTCCATTATACAACTGATATCCTTCACCAGAATGGCTCGAAAATACCGGTGATTGGAAATTGTGTAGTTATCCGGGATCAAACTGGGAACGTGACAGGAATATTTGCATCAGCAAGAGTGATACATCAGGAAAATGTTGAGGGAGTAGAAAAAGCCCGTGTTCATGAACTTGAGGAAGAACCCCGGAAACCCCCTCCGGGTTGATAAGCAGATCTGCGGGTCTCTGATATTCATCGAAGAGAACGGATTTCTGCAGTAATGTAAGGAGGATAATACGTGAGGTGGGTAACATGAAGAAAATTGAATTCAAGTCAATTAAAACAAAACTTATTGTATCGATGGTCGCTCTCGTGCTGATCAGCTGTATTATTCTTGCAGCTGTGAGTGCAATCAACGCACGTTCCACTATGGAAAACGAGATGCTCGGAACCTACAACGCCGTCGGGCTCAATTCTGCCGGACAGATGACCCTTATCTTGCAGGAAGGGACTGATCTCGTTAACATGGTGGCAACACGCCCGGCCAGCATTGATCTTCTTTCAACTGAACAGAAATCCGGAGTAAATCAGGAGAAACGAACAACTAGTAATACCGGGTTTAAAAAGTCTGTTGACAGAACCAGTGATGCATTTGACAATGTCATGCTCGTCAACCTCGAAGGAGAGGTCATCTCATCTAACAAGCCGGAGAACATCGGGAAAAGTTACAAGGATAGTCCATTGTTTGTCGAGGGGCAGAAAGGCAACTATATCTCAACACCGTATTTTGACGATAAAAAAGTACCAACACTTGGATACGCCACAAATGTTGCCGATTCTGAAAATAAAACCATTGGAGTGGTTTTATTAACTACTCCCATGGAATCGGTGGAGAAGATCGTTCTCGATCCCTCTGGTCTTGGTTCTACTGGAAAAGGGATGATAGTAGATCTCAATCAGGCTGGCCTCATCCTCAGTCATGTTAAGGGTGCAGATGATGCTTTTCTGAATAAGAAGGCAAAGATCGATCTGATCCAGGAGGGGAAACTCAATTACTGGACCAACTTTATGGGTGAGAACGTTCTTGGAAGTCGGTACTCGGTCAAAGAGAAACCCGGATGGTACCTTGTGTACATGGAGGATCAGGGAGATGCTCTGAAAGATGTCAACGCCATGATTATGATGATGATCATCATCACGATCCTAATCATCATTGCTGGAGTTGCATTTGCTTATTATCTTGCCCGGAGTATTGCAACCCCCATTATTGCTCTCTCAAAGGCATCAGACGATCTGGCACTCGGTGATGTTAACCAGACAATTTCCTACACCTCGGCAGATGAGCTTGGAACTCTTGCTGATTCATTCAGACGGATGATAGAGAACTTTAAGGGCAAAACCGAAGTTGCGACTGCCCTTTCAGTTGGAAATTTGGATGTCACCGTTCCGGTCGCATCTGACAGGGATTCTCTCGGTCTTGCAATGACCCAGATGAAAGATACGATTACCGGTATGGTAAATACCGTTAAGCGTATCGCTGTTGCTGCAGAGGCAGGACAGTTAAAAGAACGAGGTGACGCTGATCAGTTCAAAGGCGAGTATAAAAACATCATTGCTGGTCTGAATAATACCCTTGACTCAGTCATCAACCCGGTCAATGAAGCCATGCGGCTCTCTGATTCCTATTCAACAGGAGATTATACAGACCGGATTAGTGAGCAACTCTCTGTGAAAGGAGACTTTATTCCATTCAAAGAGGCATTGAACCAGATTGGTATTGCAGGGAGTACTGCTATCGGTGGAGTAAAGAGCGAGATAGAGAGTCTTACTGCCGGAATGGAAGAGACAAATGCCAGTGCAGAAGAAGTCTCCAGCGCCACAAGTACAGTTGCACAGAGTTCAAACAATGTCAGTCTGCTTGCTGAACGGAGTGGTAATGGTATTAACCAGACTCTTAACGCGATGGAAGATCTCTCTCAAACTGTTAGTGCGGTTGCAACAAAAGCAGAACAAGCATCCGCGATGGCAAAGCAGACCGTGGATCTCTCAGAAAAAGGGGTACACCTTGCCGGAAAAGCAGAGAAAGGGATGGAGGGGATTATGCAGTCGGTCGATGAGACCAGTAGTATCATCACTGATATAACCAGCCAGATGGAAGAGATCGGCAAAATTGTGGATGTGATAACCGGCATTGCCGAGCAGACCGGCCTTCTTGCTCTTAATGCAGCCATTGAAGCTGCACGTGCAGGGGATGCAGGAATGGGCTTTGCGGTGGTCGCTGATGAAGTCAAATCCCTGGCTCTTGAGTCACAAAAATCAGCTGAAAACATAGCAACCATCATCGGCAACCTGCAGAAAAAATCTGAGCTCGTCTCTGATTCCATGAAGACCTCTGCTACGGAAGTGAAGGCAGGAAATGAAGCAGTGAGTGAAACACTTAATGTTTTCAACCAGATCGTTCAGGCAATCAATGTTGTTCATAACAACATGACCGAGGTTGCCGGAGCTACCGAGGAACAGGCAGCTGCGGTTGAAGAGATCACCGCAAGTGTCCATGAGGTCGGAGGCCTGGTACAAAAGACTGCAGAAGAAGCAGTGAGCTCTGCAGCTGCAACCGAGGAGGTCACTGCCTCGATCGATCAGATTACGAGAGCAATTTCAGAAGCAGCCGCTTCGGTTCAGAAAATTTCTAACGAAATGGGGAAGTTTACCACTTCTTGAGGTAGGATCATGGGAGCATTTCTCATAGAAGAAACAGCACTGGAGTCTCCGGTGCATGAACCCGGGAAAAAGGGCTCAAATACCCATACTTCCCGTTTCCAAAAGAGTGGTTCTAAGCAGGTGGTTGAATTTGTGATCGGTGATGAACTGTTTGCAGTTGACCTATTTGATACAAGGGAGGTGATTAACACACCAGAAGTAACCCCTATCCCGAACACTCCGTCATATATCACAGGGATGATTGATCTGAGGGGAGTGATTACCACCATCATCGATCTGCGGGTGATGATGCATATTACCCGGGAGTCTACCGGAAAGAAACGATCTCGGGTAATCGTTCTTGATAAAACCGTCAGTGAGAAGATGCTCGGAATACTGGTTGATGATGTCTTCTCAGTTACGACCTATTCCAAGGATGATATTGATCAGGAAGCTCAATCTTCAAACGAGAGTCACCGGGATATTCTCGGGGTAATACGTAAACACAAGAAAGATGGAGGTAAGAAGGATAAGAGTGCCCTCGTAATATGGCTTGATATCAAGACAATGATCAGGAGAGTGGAGAAGGATCTCTAGAAAGGGAGATTCACTTCGCTCTTCCCAATGTTTTATCTCTCTTGGTTCCCATTTTTTGTATCTTCACATCAGGTACCATGTGGCCCAAAATCCGATCTATAGAACGGCGAATTACTCTTATTATTATCTTACTCATTCTTTTGACCGTTACTATCACCTCAACAGTTACCATCCTCAGCACTAAAGCAACCATTGAATCCAATCTGAAAGAGACCATCGATGCCATCGGTGTGAATTCAGCAGGACAGGTATTCCTCGTGCTCAACGAGGGTCAGGACCTTGCACGGCTCCTCTCGACACGAACTGCGATAATCGATCTCCTCATGCAGGAACAAAAGGCCGGTCCAGATGTGAAAGGACGTGAGGTGATTGCCAACGGACTGATTAACGCAGTAAATCTGACCAGCAATATTATGTCAGAGGCATCGGTCCTGAATATGAATGGTGAGGTGGTTGCATCAACAGATCCTGATATGATGAGGAAAAATCTTCGGGATGACCCACTTTATCTTTCCGGCCTGAATAACACAACGATCGGGGAACCACACCGCGATGAGAACGGTGAACCAATAATCAGTTTTTCAACCCCGATAAAGGGACCTTACAATCAGATCATCGGTGTCATCCTCACAGAAGGGAAGATGTCATATCTTGAAAATTACGGTTTCTATACTGGATTAGGCTCTACTGGCCTCGTATACATCATTGATGATAATGGTTTGATTGTCTCAACGGTTCAAGGAGACAAAGAGGCATTTCTTACTAAACACGAGAAAATTGATCAGATATTTCAAGGGAACCTCAGTTATTGGACCAACTTTCAGGGAACCCCGGTTGTTGGATCCCGATATCAGATACATCAGAAACCGGGATGGAACCTGATCATCTCCCAGTCTCAGTCTGAAATCCTCGCTCCCATCAACTCACTTTTCGTGATGATAATCCTCATCACGGTTCTTATCATCGGTATTGGCAGTTTCATCGGAATGGTTGTTTCCAGGAGGATTACAGAGCCAATCATCAGGATCACCAAGGCGTCTGAAGGAATCATCCTCGGTGATCTGGATCAGGATCTTCCCACGACAATGGATGATGAGATCGGAAGGCTGGCAAGGTCATTTGAACGACTTATCAAACAAACCCGCTCATATACAGAAGGGGCAGTATGTATCGCTTCAGGGGACATGTCCTACCAGTTTCCGGTCACTTCAAATCAGGATAGACTCGGAATTTCAATGAATCTGATGCGGGATACCATCAATGAGATTCTATCAGCCGTACATATGTTGGTGCATGAGACCAGCCTTGGTAATTTAAGCTTCAGAAGTGATCCCACCCATTTTAAGGGAGAGTTTCGATCCATCATTGAGGGATTGAACGCTACCCTGGATGCTATTATCGATCCTCTTAATGTATCAGCGGAATATGTGGATCGGATATCAAAAGGGGAGATACCTGAAAAGATAACCAAGGATTATTTCGGCGATTTCAACGAGATTAAAAATAACCTGAACACTTGTATCGACTCAATTCATCTGATGATCCAGGATGTCAATCTCCTCTCTGAGGCAGCAGTGAATGGCCAGCTTGGAGTCAGGGCAGAATCTACAAAGCATGCCGGTGAGTTCAGGAGGATCATTGAGGGGTTTAATGACACTCTTGACTCAGTCATAGGTCCATTGAATATTGCTGCCGAATATGTGGACCGTATAGCGAAAGGAGACATCCCTGCAAAGATTACCGAATCGTATTATGGTGATTTTAATGAGGTGAAAAATAACCTCAATACGTGCATTGACGCGGTTCATCTCATGATCGCAGATATCAATCTCCTCTCTGAAGCAGCAATGAAAGGGTATCTTGAGATTCGGGCTGATGCATCCAGACATCAGGGCGATTTTCGCAGGATTATCGATGGGATGAATACAACCCTTGACGTGATAACGAAACCACTCAACGAGACGATGTGGCTTGCTGATGAGTATGCCCAGTATCACTTTGATGCCAGATTGCCCCGTGAGGTGAATGCATCTGGTGATTTTTACCGGCTTCAGAAATCTATTGAAAACATCGGGAACGAGGTCTCCCGTGCCATCTTTTCGGTTAGTAAACAGGTACAGGAGATCGTCGCTGAAACTGAGTGGAAGAAAGGACCCCAGCAGCCAGAACCAGTCATTTGTGCATCCGCTGAGTCAGGCAAAAATATCCAGTCGCTTGAAGAACAATTCAACGAGATGATCCAGATCCTCAAAGAGATCGTCTCTGATTTAAAGCAATCTGAACAGCGAACCCGAATCCTGATGGAACAGGCTTTTGATAGTATTCTTCTGATAGACATCGATTCTTTGCTAATCCTTGACGCCAACCAGGAGTCACGTGATCTGACAGGGTATTCTATTGAAGAGTTGAAACGGATAAACCTGCTTGAACTGGTGCAAGAGGATGAGAGAGACGGGTTTGAGCAGATCATCTCAACCATCAGACACAATGAATCAGGGCAACTCATCGACTCTCATATCCGTACCAGAGATGGATCTCGTATTCCGGTTGAGATCAGTATGAGTAGTATCACCGCCCTTGGACTCAGGTATTATCAACTCTTTATTCGGGATATCACTGAGCGAAAAAAGGCAGAAGAGACCCAGGTTAAGACCAATGAGGATCTCAAAAGGGCATATGAATCTCTCTCCGCCTCTGAAGAGGAGATGAGGGCCAATTATGAAGAGATGGTATTTACTCAGCAGGAGATGGCGAAGAGTGAAGCAAAATATACCAGTCTCTTTAGTGATTCGCCATTTGCAGTGATGGTACTTGATTTTGCCATGATGAAAAGAGAACTCTTCTCTCTCACTCAGTCAGATTCGGATGATCTGACCTCGTACTTCACCAGGTGCCCCGGGGAGGTAGGAAGAGTCCTTGCACTTGGGAAGGTAACAGAAGTAAATGGTGCAGCATGTTCACTATTTGAGGCAGGGGGTAGTGAATTTCCATCCAGGGTCGATACAATCTTTCCCGAGGCTGATAATCCCGGGATCAGGAGTATGATACTCGCCATCCACGATGGAATATATGATTATACTGGAGATTTTTTAGGTCTCACACTTCAGGGAAAGAACCTGAATCTCTTCCTGAAGATATCTATCCCACCTGAGAGTCAGGATGACTGGTCACGGGTGATCCTCTCCTGCATCGATATAACCATGCAAAAACAGGCAGAGAGAGAACTTAAAAAGTACCATGAAGATCTTGAGGGCATTGTCAGTGAGAGAACAAAAGAACTGGCAGTTGCAAAAGAACTGGCCGAATCAGCAAACAAAGCAAAAAGTGATTTTCTCTCAAGTATGAGTCATGAACTGAGAACCCCGCTAAATGCTATCCTCGGTTATGCACAGTTACTCAAACATCAAAATAACTTGAGCAGAGAGCAAAAGGAGCAACTGGGAACAGTTTATAACAGCGGAACCCATCTTCTCTCCCTGATAAATGAACTTCTTGATTTTGGGAAGATCGAATCAAAGATTATCGTTCTTGAAGAGGAACCCTTCAATCTCCCCACTCTCCTTAGAGAGGTGTATAATATCATTCGGGTTAAGGCCGAAGAAAAACACCTAATCTTTGAGATGCAAGGGATTGTTGATATTCCGTCTGTGGTAACCGGAGACCCAGGAAAACTCAAGCAGATCCTCATCAATCTTCTGAATAATGCAGTTAAATATACCATGACAGGAGGGATTGATCTCATACTATTCTATGGGAAAGAGAACTCGAACCATCTCACCTGTATCGTGAAAGATACCGGAATCGGCATTCCCCCAGACAAATTAGGAGATATTTTCCAGCCGTTTACTCAAATAGCTAAAAAAAGTCAACTAACCGAAGGCACCGGCCTTGGCCTTGCTATCACCAAAAACCTGGTGACGATTATGAAAGGGATGATTACGGTTCAGAGTAAGGAGGGTGCTGGAAGTGAGTTCACCATATCAGTACCATTACCGGCATGTAATGTATCCCTTATCTCTGAAGAAGAGAATCAATCCTACTCCGGATATCTGGGTGAACGGAAAAAGATACTGGTGGTTGATGATAATGTAACCAATGCTACTCTCCTCATCAATCTCCTCGAACCGTTAGGATTTATGGTAACAACGGAACAAAATGGAGGAGATGCCATTACTCACATTGAGTCAGATCAACCCCACCTCGTACTTCTTGATCTGGTGATGCCTGATTTGGATGGCCTGGAGGTTGTCATGCATGTCAGGAATAACCCTAACCTGAATCTTGTTAGAATAATCGGTATATCTGCCACCGTCTCCCAGAGTGATCGTAAGGAAGAGTTTGAGAAATGGTGTGATGATTTCATTCCAAAACCCATAAAAATAGATCATCTCATGAATCTCATGCAGAAACATCTCAATATTATCTGGACAAAGGTAAGCCATGAGACAGCAATAACCAGGGAAGAGGATTCTGATGAGGCTGCATCAGTAATTATTCCAAGTCCCATACTTGCTGATATAGAATACGCATTACATCTCGGTGACTACCGGAAGATCAAAGAGGTACTTTTAAAACTAGAGAGCCAATCAGAAGCATACGCACCATTTATCTCAAGAATGAGAGAATATGTCATGAATTTAAATGAGAAAGAGATGATCTCCTATCTCAATCAGGTGAAAAAGCGACGAAATGATTGATGATAGGGATTATATCGGAACACTTCTGGTAGTTGACGACACTCCGGCTTCCCTTCAGATGATGGAAGCAGTACTTGAACATGCTCAATATCGTGTTCTGATTGCAACAAGCGGGGAAAGAGCACTTGAGATCGTGGAAAGCCTCAAACCAGATCTCATTCTCCTTGATATTATGATGCCTGGTATCGATGGATATGAGACCTGCCAACGTTTGAAACACAATACGGCATCCCGGGATATTCCTATTATTTTCCTCTCTGCATTAACAGAATCATTTGATCGAGTACAGGCGTTCAAGATAGGCGGGGTCGATTACCTGACAAAACCTGTTGAACCTCAAGAACTTTTAATCAGAGTAAAGACTCATCTTTCCATTAATTGTCTTGAAAAAGAACTCAAAGCTCTCAATCAGACTCTTGAAAAGAAAATAGAAGAGAGAACTGAGGAATTGAACCATGCATTTTTAGTCCTTCAGGAGCGGGAAGAATTATTCAGGACGATATTTCGGGATTCGCCTATAGGGATTCAGATCTATGACAGAGATGGGAAACTCCTATTTGTCAATCCAGCTCTCATACAGATCTTTGGCATTGAGAATCCTCAGGAGATTGTCGGAAATGATCTCTTCAAGGATCCCAATCTCAATGAAGGTATTATGAAAAAGATCCACGAAGGGCAGTCATTTAAAGATGAAGGGATCTTTGATTTCTCATTGGCAAAGAATAAGAGGCTATTCAAAACAACAAAGTGCGGAACTATCAATTATCAAAGATTTTTCTCTGTTCTTCATGCATTTGGTGATGAACGGATCACTGGATATATCATGCTCTTTCAGGATATCACCGGAGCTAAAAAAAGAGAAACAGAGATGAAGAATGCGATTGAGCAGATAACAAATAACATGGTAACCCTTTCCATCCTGAATGATCAGATTAGAAATCCACTTACGATTCTGGCAATCCTATCAGACAAGATGGAACCTGAGGTAGAGGAGCAGGTAACTGACTGTATTGACCGGATAGATGGATTAGTGAACCAACTTGATAATCGAATGATCGAGTCAGAGAA
>NZ_DATMYY010000284.1:0-2848 GCF_035560735.1 Methanospirillum sp. | reverse complement strand
AGTTTTTTAGGATATAACTGGATTTGAGCCTCCTGATTTCCAGATACCAGTTCTTTTCTGATATCCTCGGGAATTTTCTCCATGGTGGCTGATATCTTTTCTTCAGAATCCGGAAGTATACCATTATTATATTCCATCAGATAATCTGCAATACTGACTCCTGATGTGATCCAGGGTCGCTTTTTCAATTGATTATCAGTAAACTCCTTCATCCATCTGATGGTATCAGGTGATGTGACTTGAGATCCTCTAACAAGTATCGGTATCGGTTCAGTTGATCCCACATATCTCGTAACCTTATCAAGCATGAGTTTTGCAGGCATATCAGGAGGAACAAATGCTTTTTCATTGGTATCAACCGGAAGGGTCTTGTCAATCTGAATACCTGCAACAGCAAGAAAAACCGCAACCAATAATACCGGAACCGGATTTCTTGCGATCTTTCCAGCAATTGAAGATAGAATCAGATCAGTTCTCCTTGGTTTAGTTGATACAGATTCTTTAGGTGTATACTGGAGGTAAAGAGCAATGAGTGGTAGTCCGATTAATGATGTGAGATAACAGATCGCAACTCCGATTATACTAACCAGTCCGAAAGATCGGATCATCGGGACCGGGGAGATAAACATAGCCATAAATCCCATCGATGTAGCAAGCATTGCATACATGACAGCTGGCCCGGATCTGACGATGGTAGTTCTGATAGCGCTTGAAAGAGAAACTAATCTGGCCTCTTCATCAAGTCGTGCCTGGAACTGGATTGCATAATCAATACCAAGACCAATCAGGACAGGGAATGCAGCGATAACGGCCATGTTTATCTTGATATGCAATAATCCCATTATTCCGAAGGTTATCAATAATCCGATAGCAACCATGATAACCGGAAGAAACCGGTACCTCACATATGAAAATAATCCGGCCATCAGCAAAACCATCAGGATAAGGGCTGCAAGAATGAGTGTTGTCATGGACTGGCTCAGTTCATTCTCCATCTCCTCATCAAACACTGATTCTCCGGTTAATGTTACGGTAATCCCTGGGGGTATAGCAGTATTTTGTAAGAATGAGCGGATATCTGCTGCAGTCTCCTTTCCTTTACTCACAGATATCCCATTGTCCAGTTTGATCATCACCAGAGTGATCAAATTTGAAGGAGTATACATAGTGAAGACATTACCTGGAATACCTGCTTTCACCTCCTGCAATTCACCTTCGCTTTGAGGAAGCACCCCACCATTGCGTTCTTTAATAAGATCAGTAATCGCTGACACACTTGAAACGTGATGCAGGTTTATGAGGGGAGCCTTTAGGGAATCGATGTAATTCAGGGCCTCTACACCGGAAGAATCCCCGGATTCTACCAAAATGACCAGAGTGCGTTTATCAAATTGTTCTGCGTAATGATCATAAATGATTCCTTTCAGAGTACTTTTATCAAGATACGTGTTAGAACCGGCCTCCATAGTAAGGAGAGTCATTCCCACTAAAGAGAGAAGAATTACAGAAAGAAAGAATGCAGAAACCACACGCTGATGATTCAGAATACAGTTCGCTAATCGATTAAAAAGAAAAAACATAGAAATCCCCTACAATCAGGAATGATTTCCCAGAACTTTCCTGAAAAACAGGAAATATCCACAGCCAAGAATACCTACGACTATCAGTGAAAGAACATATGCATTTGAAGCAAGGACTGCAAAGATGTCTGATTGAGCAACAGTAATTGGCACTTTTACGGTATCAGAGATGTGGGTTTTATTCAGAGCATCCCGATACCGGATTTCAGAATCGAGAGCATATTTCTTCTCTACAGCATTATCAGATGAGGTTATCTCAAACCTGGCATGGCCTACATCACCGGGATTTAGATCTCCAAGGTATGCAAGGTCATCATTACTGGTAAAGGGATCGACAGCACTTAACCGTACCTCTGCACTATACAATGAAGTAACACCAGTATTGCGATAATTTACGTCGATTGTCTTTGTACTCCCAGGACTAATTACAGGAACCGGACTTGTTATTGAGAAATCAGTTTTTTCTCCGATAGGAACACCAATCCGTTTACCTTCTGTTTCAAGATTATCCCCATCGCTATTCTTGTAATTTACACGAATTTCGAGTGGATACTCCTGGACTCCGGCATCCCGTGAAGTTGATATTTTGAATCTGACATCAGCAACTGATCCGGGTGAAAATGCCCCGATATAGACGGTACTGTCAATAGGAATTATTGGGGAATCACCACTTCGATTAATCAGGGCAACAGCTTCCTGTCCTGTATCACGTCCGATATTTTTCAGACTCACATTAATATACCCGGATCCACCTGCACTGATCGTATCAGGTGTCACCTGTACTACAGCAAGATTAATCGCTGATTTTACTTCGAATGGTATGTTTACCGTGAGATCTTTCTTGTTATACCGATAACTGATGCTGTCAGTTCCTTGTTGTTCTGCTTCTGCGAGATAGGTATACGACAGATGTAAGGGCAGTATGTATTTTCCGGCTGGAGCGTCATCCTTCACCCTGATCTGAAATACTACCTTTTTTGAATCAGAGCCGGAGATATCTCCAATCATCTGCTCATCAGATTTAATAAGAACCGGAGCATTTCCCTCCTGAAGCGAAGCAGATATCATTTTTGCAGTACTTGGTTGATCTTCCCGGTCCACGATATCTGACTGAACAATTTTTAGGGTGTTTAATCCGCTGTTCTGAATTGACAATTCTAATGGAACAGATGTGCCTGGAGTAAATTCATTACTCCCGGTGATACTGACAGAAATATTTGGAGCTCCTGATAGGAACTTGGTACCTGCACTTACCGGCAGTATAACAG
>NZ_DATMYY010000283.1:0-7153 GCF_035560735.1 Methanospirillum sp. | reverse complement strand
ACATAATATTTTCCTATCTATCCTTATGAGATGGTTTGCATTTCCCTTGGTATGATGATTATCTTCCATATCTGATACTCCTAATCTCTGTCATTCATGAATAAGCATCTGAAACCTGATATTCTTCTGTCTGAAGAACGTATGGTAAGTGGAAGTATAATCCTCAGCATGGAACGGTCCAGAGTCTCAATAAGAATCTGTCTGGTACTACCTGGTGTAAGAAATCTGGATAATACTTGGTCCTGTCCGTGAAACAATTCAGGGATATATGAAAAATTGTGGGATAAAGGGGATATGAGTATCAGATATACCTGGCTACGAATACTGGCCTGCGTGGTACTATTCGTTGTACTTGGCGTACTTATGCCGTCCCTGGCTGATGCTGTACCTGCCTCTATAGATGTTTCATACTACAAAGGTGAACACAGCAACGACACGATTCCTGACATGATTGAAGCCGGACAAACATATCCGGTCACGGTCACATTTCGAAATACGGGCATGGTTTCATGGGACTGGGGAGTAGAGAAGTTTGGTCTGTTGTACCAGGGTCTTCAGTCATCTATACTGGTTGATCCTATCTTCTCCCGGCTTGGGAAAGATACTGAAACAAAGCCTGGTGATGAGATAACCTTCCCTCTGATTTTGACGCCTCCTGAAAAGCCTGGTGATTATACTATCAGTTTCTCTATGGCAACATTGAAGGGTGATAGTTACAACACCTTCCCTGAAACCTTCTCAAAGACAGTAAAAGTCATATCAGAGGATGGGATTTCATCCGGATCTGTTGGTTCCATAATCGTCTCTTCAATCCCGACTGGCTCACAGGTTCTCATCGGGGGCGATGTCAGAGGGAAAACACCGCTTACAATTCCTGATCTCAGGCCTGCGATGTATGACTTGAGTGTGGCATCACCTGATTATAAAACAAAGGCAGTTCAGGTAACGGTTGAGGCTGGTTCTGTCAGCAGGCTCAGGGTGGACCTGACCAGTTCAAACAAGACTGATATTTCCATTGAAAAGGATGAACGGTACACACTGCTGGGATTTTTAAAGGGAAATCTGCCTCTTCTGATACTAACTATAGCGATCCTCTTTTTCGGCTTACAGATGCTGATGATGGACACCAAGCGGTTTCCTGAAAATCATCCGGTCCGGCTTTTTGTCCGTCCGATTACCATAGTTCCGGTAAGTTTTGATGGCAAAGTTTCCTCCCGGAAATTTTCAAAAAAAGGTTCAACATCAGGTTCTGAAAATGTAGGTGCTGGTGCTGATGAGCATGGTTCTAAAAAAGGTGATGTTTCAGCGACCAGGACAACAGGGCAGACCCTTTCACGTTCCAAAGAACTAAAAGACAAAAAACCCGGATACGGGGATGAACAAAAAAATAAAAAGGATCTGAAGGGGGAGAATGCTGATGAACTCAAGGTTCCCGACGTTGATCAGCAGTATCAGGATATCTCAAACCCATTTGGGTTTCCTGATGGGCTGAAAGACAGGTATGAACCTCTTGGAGTGGCTGGGGATGATTCCTATGCCCGGGTCTTCAAGGTACGGAAAAAAGATAACGGGAGTATTCGTGCCCTGAAAGTATCCCATATGAAAAATGCCGGGAGTGAGATCCTGCAGAAAGAGGCCTCGGTATGGGGAAATATCAGGCATCCGAATGTGGTCCGGTTGTATAAAGCCGAGTTTGATGATGAGTTGAGTTTCCTTGATTTAGAGTTCCTTGATGGAATTAAATACAGGGGAGGATCCCTGACCTCTCTTTCTGCTCTCCCTAAACCGATTCGTGAGAAGTATGCGGTTTCACTGATTCGTGATGTTGCAAACGGACTCAAATTCACACACAGCCTTGGAATCAGGCATTACCATCTACAGACTGGTGATATTCTGCTGACTCCCAAGATGCAGGCAAAGATCTCCGGGTACGCCAGGGGGAAAAATGAACTCGGATTTTCAGTTCCCGAGTCTGATACCCGTGAAGCACCGGCAGCATATCTGGCACCAGAACAAAAAGATGAGGTTTTTTATGGAAATCCAGGAAGAAAGACTGACATCTATCAACTTGGAGTGATCTTTTACGAGCTCCTCACCGGTTTTCTCCCGTACACAAGGCTGGCTGCAGACAAAGCATCTGTAGAGTGGCATGAGTCCGCTGAAAACAGGTTGATTCTGCCATCAGAATTGAAAAATGGACTTTTAAGGTATGATGTGATTCTCTCCCGGATGCTGGCAACTGATAAGAAGAAGAGATATGCACTTGTTGATGAGTTCCTTGCTGATCTTGATACTGCTACTGCTACATGATTTTGTAGCTTTTAAACAAACCGATATATAGATATCTTTTCATGTGGATCTGATTGATTAGGAAAATATGCCCCAGATCCCGGCACTTGTCGTGTTGATACTGTTCTGCCTTCTCGTACTGGCTCCTCCTGTGATGGCTCAGGAAGAGGAAACCAGTACATACAATGTGGGATTTGGGTTTTCCTATGTCAAAGATACGATTCCGGATCGGCTGATCCCGGGCCGGTCATATCCGGTGATGATTACCTTTAGAAATACGGGCCTTGTGACATGGGAGAGAAAGAATCACCGCATGGGGATGGTGTATGGGGGTAATCTTACCGAGGTGGTTGGTATGCCCTCCTTTGTGGATATTCCTGAAGATTCCACCATTGCACCGGGTAATGAGATCACATTTGCTATCTCCGTCCTTCCGGTAGGGCCTCCGGGTGAATATTTTCTTCCGTTTTATGTTGCCTACCGGACAGCACAGGGAGACCAGCGGGTTACTGAAGTATGGACTAAAACAATATCCGTAGTCCCGGCTGATGGTGTCTCTTCTCCTATGAACGGTTCAATATCAGTGGATAGTGCAAAGCAGGAACTTTCTGTTCTCCTTAAAGGACAACCGATGGGGTATACTCCCTGTATCATCCCTGACCTAAAACCAGGTTCATATGCTGTGACTGTCCGTGGTGATGGCAATGAAAGGACTGTTTCGGTACAGGTAGAAAAGAGCACGATGTCCCGTGTTTTTGTCGGAAATATTACTCAGGAACCAACTATCAACTTCAAAAAGATCGATGTGGTCTCAAATGGGACTTTGTTTGAGTATGTTAAGGCTAATGTTCCGTTGATTGTGATTGTATCTGCCTTTTTGTTAGGCTGCATTGTACTTATGATTCACACTGTCAGGCTCCGCAGAGAAAGGGAGTCTGAAGATAAAGAGAACCTGGAGAAGAAGGGAACAAAAAGAACGCTCGATGGGGCTTCCTCTCTCGAAGAGAAAGATCTCCTGGATGATTATCATAATCGGAAGCATTTGTTCGAGCAGGCTTCATCAGATCCAGGTTCTGGATCAGATGCAGGTCAGAAAATTGTTGATATCACTGTAGGTCCGATGAAGAATGTGCGGAAATTTTCCCGTGACATGCTTGAAAAAAACCGCCCTGAAGATGCTGAATCCGGACTTGGGGGCTCTCTTGTTTCTTCAGGAAATGAAGAAAATTCTTCGTCATTAGTTGGTGTTAAACTAAACCATCTGGATGTACGGCCAGGATCAGCAGTAGCCCATATTTCCGCCCTGAACCATTCACCTGATCCACTATCTATTGAAGGTCTCTTAATCGGTCCGGGAACTTCTGCCCCGCTCTCTGTCGAGGTCACAGAACCGGTAACTGATGAGTACGAGATGACGCTCTCACTCAAGATCCTATCTCAGAAAGGTCAGGAGTTCTACCGGTATATACGGATTCCATACAACCGGGGTGTTGCACTTCTTGCCAGGGGTGTTGCTGAGAAGGCGTATGAATACTTTCACCTGGTATTTCGCAATAATCCCGGACAAATTGATGCTCTTATTAGGCAGGCTGAAGTCCTCCGTCGCTGGGGTTTAGAGGAAGAGGCTGAAGCGATGATAAACCAGGCAATATCCATAGATCCTGATAATGAGGAAGCACTGGAGATGCTCAAACAGCTTTCAGCAATTAAGGAAAAACGTGCAGCTGAAAAGAAGAAGAATGAGGAGAAACCAAAAATCCCTGGATTTCCAGATCTTCTGTCTGACAGGTACACTCCCATCCGGCTGCTTGGAAAGGATGCATTTGCCTCAATAGTTCTTGTTCTTAGAAATGACACTGGTGATCTTCGTGCATTAAAGATTGCACATGAAGATGCTGCTCCAGCCTCTTCATTGTTCACTGAGATCTCGGTTCTGTACCAGTTGAAACACCCGAATGTGCTCAAAATGTTTCGTGCTGAATTCAACCCCTCTCTTTTTCTTGAACTGGAATACGCATCAGGGATAACCTGTAATGATAGACTGTGCAGAACCCTAGCTGATCTGAAGCACCCTGTCTCCGAAGAAATAATTCTAGTCTTTATCGAGCAGATTGCTCATGGTCTGGCATATCTTCATCAGAAAGGGGTGAGACATTATCACCTCTCCCCCAGACATATTCTATTGGATGAGCCGATGACCCCGAAAATATCGGGAATCATCCGTGAGTCGAAATCACGTATGGGATCGGGATCAGTCTCCCCTGCCTATTGTCTGGCTCCTGAACAGATCAGCCGGGAAAAGTATGGAAAACTAGGGAAACGAACTGACATCTTTCAGTTTGGGGCAATATGGTACTGGTTGATGACCGGAAGATCTCCATATCCTAATGGTTCCATCACACCTGCCGGGGAGAATGGTTTTGTCTCTGGTGTGTATGTTTCTCCTTCGAACAATCATCCTGAGTATGCAAAATATGACCCCTTGCTGAGAAAACTCCTGACACTTGAAAAAAAGGAGCGATATGCGTCTGTTGATGAGTTTATCGTAGAATTGAAACAACTGATGCTGCATGAGGGTGATCCAAAGGAGAATAATGGATCTTGATACCGTATCAAGGCGATTTTTATCTTCCTTGAATAATCTGGGGTGGTTGATACTAATCCTGTTTATCGTATCCATATTTCCTGTGTCTGGGGAGACATCCGGCAATTTACAGAATAATGTTCCTGGTAATGGATCCCTTGAGGTTCTTACCGGGTCTTTGCCGATACAGGTCTCAATAGATGGATATAATCGCGGTATGGCCCCACTAAATATCAGAAATCTGTCTTCAGGATTCCATAGTGTTCGTCTGGCTGGTGAGGGTTTTGATCAGAATCTCGGGGCTGTAATCAAACCTCATGAAGGGACTGTTATCTCCATTGATCCGACTAACAGGCAATTCTGTCTTTCATCGATAACCAAAGGTGATTATGTTGACGAAAATTCTGTTTCTCCTCTTGGTTTAACCGATTACGGGATAATTATTGCTGCTTTCCTGGGGATTACGCTCGCTGGTGCATATGCTACACGCCATGTTGCCTGGAAAATAAAAAATTCAGATAAAACATCCAGCACTGATCTACCATATATATCATCTAATGATGACCCTGGCACTGATGCCCTGGAAATAGTCCGGAGAAGAGGTCTGGGAAAAACCGATCTGGTTCTGGATCCCCTTATGATGATCTGTAATGAGGGAGAGTCGGGGGATGTTGTTGTGAGAACCATAAATTGCAGCAGCAGGCCGATCCAGATAGAAGGACAGGCAATTCCCCATGGGGAGATGCGCAATATACTTATTCGGGTTCCCACTGGTGTTCCAGGAGATCAGTTCTTCATTCGTACTGTTCCTTTCATTGATGAAGCAGGCCGGGAATTCATTCGTGATGTCCTCCTTCGCTATCGTGTCTGTCCAGTAAATCCAGCTCTTGACTGGTCATATGTTGAGGTTAGGTCTGAAAATGATAGCACTACCGCTATCGTCAGGATGAAAAATTCCTCGTCTCATCCAGTTACCGCCGGGAATTTAGAAATTCTTCCTGATTCTGAAGGTGAGCTAGAGTTCACACTTGGTGATCCTGATGATGATCATCCCGAGATAAGCAGGATGGTACCAGTAAAACCCGGGAAAGAGGCCGAACCTGATGTAATACTTAATATTGTTATCCCGTATAATCGCGGAGTGATGCTACAATCTCAAAATAAGTTAGATGAAGCCCTTTCCTATTATAATTCTCTTTTTACCAGAGATGCAGGTTCTGCTGATCTCTGGATTCAGAAAGGTTTGGTTCTGGAGAAACTGGGGAAACCAGAAGAGGCGGGTGTCGCTTATCGCCAGGCACTGGATATTGATCCCTTGAATGTTAATGCCCAAAAGGCAATGCAAAAAACAGAAAAAAGAGGGATAATTCAATTAAATCCAAAAAAATCAGATTACCATTCCTTTCCGGTGGACCTTATGGAGCAGTATTCTCCGGTGACTTTGATAAATTCTTATCAGAATGGGGAATTATTCATCGTTAAACGTGCGGTAGATGCATCAATTCAGATGATAAAGGTCATAGATCCAGATATTGTTGAAATCCCTTCATACCACCAAATTCTTCAGGTATGGCGATCTCTTGACCATCCACATATTGTCCGTCTTATAACCTATGAAGGAAAACCAGTTCCCCATCTTGTAGCTGTTCCTCCTGAAGGGGTGGTCCAGAAGGGCAGGAGACGGTACACAGTTGCTGATCTCTCACTACCGATTCCCAAACGTGCAGTAGTAAAGATTGGGCTTGGGATCTGCCAGGGTCTTTTGTACCTGCATAACCAGGGGGTCAGCCATAATCTCCTTGATCCTTCTGAAGTTTTTATTGATCGAAACCTCCATATCCGAATTGGTGGGTTTGATGGTGCAGCAGTTCTTTCAGAGAAGGGATGTGAATCTGTCTGCTGGTTGTTGGCACCTGAACAGATGGACCCCAAACGGCATTGGGGCCCTGGGAAAAAAACTGATCTATTCCAGACAGGGACCATATTGTATCTGCTCCTCACCGGTTCACGTCCGTATGGTTTGAGCGAGGGCATAATTCTGGCCGCTGATTTTTGGAACATCCACTCACTGCATCTGGTGTTACCTTCTCAGGTCAGATCTGATTTGGGATTATTTGACACGCTGATATCCCGGGCTCTTTCAATAGATTCACAGAACAGATATGATTCGGTCGATGAAATGCTGATTGAATTAGAGTCTATCCAATCTATTCTGGATAATCTTAATCGCCAGTAAATCTGGCTTTTTCATGCCTGAATGATGTTATAGTAACATATGAA